>JAJYVK010000177.1 GCA_021792075.1 Actinomycetes bacterium
GGAGACAGCTCGTCCAGAGTAGATCAGGTCCTTAGCCTTGGCAACTCCCACAAGCCTCGGAAGCCTCTGGGTACCGCCACCGCCTGGAATCAATCCAAGGAGCACCTCTGGTTGGCCGAGCTTGGCATCAACCGCAGCGACCCTGAAATCACACGCCATCGCCAGCTCGCAACCTCCACCTAGGGCAAAACCGTTGATTGCCGCAATTGTCACTCTTGGAATCCTGGCTATCTTGTTGAGAACCTCGTGAAACACCCCCGCCGTCTCAATTGCCTCTTTGATGCCGCCAAACTCGCTGATGTCGGCACCTGCCGCAAAGATGCGCTCCCCACCGTGGACTACCACTGCATTGGGCGGCGACGCCAGAAGCTGATCGGCAATTACTCCCAGCTGGCGAAGCAGCTCCTTTGAAAGCGCGTTTGCCTTGGGTCGGTCCAAGCGGACAACTGCGATCTTGTTAGAATCGACCTCGACACTCACGAACCTCTCTGAATCGGACATCTCTCTCCTTTTGTTGGACAAATTTTCCAAAGCTACAGATCTCTAAGCACTGTCTATCTCAAGAAGATCAGATGCCAGAGAATAGGGATCGATCCCGCCGCTCATCATCTCGGCCTTTTTGGCCTCGAAGGAGGGGTCGGAGATCAATTGGTCAACCCTTCTGTTAACTTCGGCGCGCACAATACGGGTCAGCTCATCCAAAACTCGTTTCTCTCTTCTCTTTTGACCCAATCCACTGCTCTCCAAATACTCACGATGAGATTCGATGGCTTCGAATACCTCTTGAATCCCCTTGCCCTCAGTAGCAATCGTCTCCAGAATCGGAGGCACCCAGCCCTCAAAAGTTGACATCTCCAGCATGAGTTCGAGATCCCGCCTTGTCTCTCTGGCTCCCGCTCGATCAGACTTGTTTATCACGAACAAGTCGGCGACCTCCATGAGGCCCGCCTTATTTGCCTGGACAGCATCACCCCAACCCGGCGTCATCACCACCACAATCGTATCTGCAGCCCCTACCACTTCCACTTCCACCTGTCCTACACCAACGGTTTCGATGAAGACATAGGGAAACCTCACAGCGCTCAGCACGCGCACCGCATCAGGAACCGCAAGTGCCAGGCCGCCCAGATGACCCCTTGTAGCCATCGACCGGATGAAAACACCGCTATCGGTTGCGTGCTCCTGCATTCTGACGCGATCACCCAGAATCGCACCTCCTGAGAAGGGTGACGTCGGATCTATTGCTATCACCGCCACTTCTAAGGTCCGGCTCCGGACCTGCGAGATGAGACGGTCGGTCAGCGTCGATTTCCCAGCACCTGGTGCACCCGTGATTCCGACGAGGTAGGTCTCCCCTCCTTGCCCCCAGGTAAGCTTCACTAGCTCGCGAGCCTGAGGCCCTCCCCTTTCGACTATGGACAGGAGCTTCGCCAGTGCAACTCTGTTTGACTCCTTGGCTTGCGCCAAGAGTTGTTCGGGATCATAGGTTACCAAAGGTCATTGACTCCTGAAGATACTTAGAACTACATCCCACGATACCTGAAAGCCTGAATCAGATCCATTTGCCGCAAGGCTCACAGGCGCTCTATATCTGCCCCTACAGCTCTCAAACGGCCTGGAAAATCCTCGTAGCCACGTTCAATATGAGATGCCCCAGTGAGAATCGTCTCGCCGTCAGCAGCCAAGCCTGCCAGGGCCAAGGCCGCCGCAGCGCGAATGTCGGTGCCTTTGACCTGAGCACCGGATAGGCGTGGCACTCCTCGGATCACCGCATGATGACCCTCGGTTCGTATATCGGCGCCCATGCGCCTCAGCTCATCGACGTATTTGAACCTGCCGGAAAACAGATTCTCTGTAACAATCGATACCCCTTCGGCTACGCTCAGCATCGAAACTATGAAGGGCTTGTAATCGGTCGCGACCCCAGGATATGGAAGAGTGGCGACGTCGGTTGCGTGCAGCCTCTCACTGCAAGCGACGCTGAGCCCGTCCGAGGTGACGGTGATGGTAAGGCCGATGACCCCGAGCTTCTCGAGCACCATATCCATGTAGATGCTCGGAGCTCCTACCAGAGTCACGTTTCCGCCGGCGAGGGCTACGGCAGCGGCCATGGTCGCCGCCTCCACACGATCTGAAATGGCTCTATGGTGTGCCGGCTTCAGCTCGTCTACGCCCTGAACCTCGATGCGGGATGTGCCTGCGCCGGAGATCCTGGCTCCCATCTCGTTGAGCATGTCAGCCAGGTCAATGATCTCAGGCTCTCTTGCAGCATTCTCGATCACCGTAGTTCCCTTGGCCAGCACAGAGGCCATCAGCACATTGTCGGTAGCGGTGTGCGAAGGAAACTCGAGAACGACTCTGGTGCCAAGGAGTCCCGGCGTTGCCGCGGATACATAGCCATGCGACGTCTCGAAGCTGGCGCCAAGCGCCTCGAGAGCATTCAGATGGAAATCTATTGGACGATGGCCGAAGTCATCACCACCAGGCATAGAGACCTCGCACCTGTGGTATCTCGCAACCAGCGGACCCAACACCACTATCGACGCTCTGATCTTCTCGACGAGCTCGTACGGAGCCCTTGGCGTGACCTCGTTCTCGGCTGGAACAATGATCGTCAAACAGCCGTCGACAATCTCGGAGACAGTAACCCCCATGGAGCGCAAGAGATCAGACATGATCGCAACATCCGCGATCTTCGGCACGTTCTCGATGGTGTGGGTTCCCGAAGCCAGCAGAGTAGCCGCCATTAGCTTCAGCACGGAATTCTTTGCACCTTTGATCTCGATGCTGCCTTCAAGAGGTCGACCGGGTCGAATAATCAATGCGTCCTTTTGCAACCGGCCCTCCTAGGCAAGCTAACATTCCCTTAGCTCCAACGAATATAGAACAAATCTAACCACTCGTGTGGAACGAGTCGTTGACGAGAGAAAAAGATGCGCGAAAGACACATAACTACTACTTTTAGCGCTTCAAATCTGCCGAACTTCGATGCAGAACTCTCGGGACTAGTTAAAGAGCAGAGAGAGGGCTCCTCCAAGAAATTCAGCTCAAAAAGATCCATCTTCGACCACTACGAACGCGAGCTAAACCAGGTCTCGGATTCCCAGTGGATCGAAAAAATCGACTTTCGTCTCCACGTGCCAGCAATCAGCTGGCTCTTGGCAATCGGCGTCAGGTACCAACTCGGAAGGCTCCCCAAAAGGAACCAGTTTCCGTTCTGGCATCCGCCCACCCAGATCGATGCCGAAACACTGCGCACCGTGTGGGCGCTAATAGGCATCTCCTTTCTGAACAGCTACTATGCAACTCTCTTAGGCCAGCTTCTCACATTCATAGCCAGAGAATTCCATAGCTCCACTGCCTCACAAGGTTTGGTGCTGGGGGTGTCCAGAGTTGACATCATCCCTGCTCTGATACTTCTTACACTGGCAGATAGAATTGGGCGGAGAAAAATAATTCTTTTCTCCACTTTCATGGGCGGATTATTTTCCACGCTCGGAGCCTTCGCCCCGAACATCTATCTTCTCGCTGCCGACCAAGTGTTCACGAAGGCCTTCGCGACCGCGTCGATCTTGCTCATCGCTATAGTATCATCGGAAAAGGTTCCCCCCACCGCCAGAGCCTGGTCCCTGGCCGCACTGGTAATCGGTTCCGCACTCGGTGCCGGAGCAGCCGCCACACTGCTGCCCTTGGCCGGCATCTCGCTCGGCTCCTGGAGAATCCTCTATGGCGTTTCGTTTCTAGCCCTCTTTGCCATCAAACCGTTCTCGAAGTACATCCAGGAGTCGCACAGATTCGAGGTTCTCTCAAAAGAGGTGGACCACAAGCCGGTCATTTCGGCCTCTGGCAAGAATCGCAGAGCCTTGATTCTACTTTCCCTCGCAACCTTTCTTCTCAATGTCTTCTATATTCCGGCATCCCAGTTCAGGAACGAGTTCCTAAGCCATGACAGGGGCTTCTCCGCCTTGACGATTAGCATATTCACGATCGTGACTGCGGCACCTGGCGGCATAGGCTTGGCGCTCAGTGGAAGGCTCTCCGAGACGAGGGGAAGAAAGGTCGTTGTAACGGCAGCCTTGATACTCGGCACCGGAGGACTCATGCTCGGCTTTCTGTCCCATGGCGCATGGATCTGGATTTGGGCTCTGCTTGGTTCGATAATTGCCCCAGCCACGATACCTTCACTTGGCGTGTACCTGACCGAACTCTTCCCAACAAAATACCGCGGCACGGCCAACGGAATCATAGGGGTCTGGGCCAGGGCAGGATCGATCTTCGGCGTCATTGCAGTGGGATATTTGGGCTCCACATTGTTCAACCAGGTTGGCACCCCCCTAGCCCTGATGGGGATCGGACCTCTGCTTCTGGCAGTTTTAGTGATCGTGAAGTTTCCCGAGACCAAAGGGCTGAAGCTCGAAACCATCAATCCCGAAGACTCGGCCTTTCAGGAAGAGTAGCGGCCCATACCGGCTGCGATCTGCGCCAAAAACCGCTGGTAAGCGAGGAACTCCTTTTCTACGGCTTCAGGCGACGAGAAGCCATGGCCTTCTCCCTCGAAGAGGGTGAACTCGACCGCTCTTCCCAGCCTTTTTGCCTCCTCGACAAATCTTTGGACTTGGTGGTGATTTACAACAGTGTCACAGTCGCCATGCATAACCAGGATTGGAACGTCGTCGAGTTCTTCAGCCGAGACCGAACGCCGTCGGTAAAGCTCAATCTGAGCCGGGAGAACTCCCACGAGACGGTCGAAATAGCGGGACTCGAACCGATGAGTCGAAGCCACCGAATCAGCGAGATTGATCAGAGGGTACTCTGCGATTGCTCCACAAAACAGGCCCTTTGTCAAGCACAAGCTTCGCAGCGCCGAATACCCGCCGGAAGATCCGCCATTTACCACGATGGACCCGGGCTCGGCAAGCCCTTGGTCCACGAGGGCAGCCAGGACGCTTAGA
>JAJYVK010000178.1:0-3747 GCA_021792075.1 Actinomycetes bacterium
TGGCAGGGGATACTGGCTGGTAGCCTCAGATGGCGGCATCTTCACCTTCGGAGACGCCCCCTTCTACGGCTCGATGGGTGGAAAGCCGCTGAACAAGCCGGTCGACGGCATGGCTGCCACCCCTGACGGCAGGGGATACTGGCTGGTAGCCTCAGATGGCGGCATCTTCACCTTCGGAGACGCCACCTTCTATGGTTCGCTGGGCGCGAAGCCGATAAGCGACGGCGCTTGGGTGTCTTCTTTCTCGGCGACCAAGGACGGTCTGGGTTATTACATACTTGATTCACTGGGACGCGTGTACACCTTTGGAGACGCCAAATTCATGGGAGATCCCAACCACTCTGCCGGTTGGCAACCCATCACGTACTCTGGGATAACCGTGACTCCCTAGGTGTATTGGTACTCGAACTAAAACGGAAGCCGTCGATTGACTGACCTCGGCATGTGTCTGAGGCCAAATACGATCGTACGAAATGAGCTAGGAACCCAGACGATCTCCTTGCCGAGTTCTAACCCCCTAAGAGCGGCGGCAGCGACCTTTTCCGGTGTTGTCGACATCGGCACGCTTTTAATTGACTCAGTCATCTTGGTCTTCACGAATCCAGGTCTTACAACGGTGATCTGGACGGGAGTGTTCCAGAGTGCGTCTGAGAAGCCCAGTGAAAATGAGTCAAGGCCAGCTTTGGAGGAGCCGTAAATGAAATTTGAGCGCCGGACTTTGGCACCCGCGACGGACGATAGGACAAGAATCGATCCGCAACCCTGTTTTTTCATCTTCTCCACGGCAGCTGTCATCGCTACGGCGGGGCCGGTGAAGTTGGTGGTGAGTATCTTGGCGACCGCAGCTGGATCGCTCTCGTTGGAAGACTGATCCCCCAGGATGCCAGCGGCAATGATCAAGAGGTCGACGGTGGGCACCAGCGACATAGCGAGTTCGCTCTGAGCAGCGACCTGGCTCAGATCAGTTGCATCGAATGTCGCAACCTGCACTTCAATGTTGCCGAGGTCGCTGACCATCGATGCGCGCTGGTGAAGGGTAGTTTGATTTGGTCCAGCTAGGACGACCTTTTCCAAGCGGTGTTTTGCCAGCTCCTGTAGGATCGCAAATGCGATGTCCGAGTTCCCGCCCAATACTACGACGTTTTGAGGCTTCTTGAAGGAGTCATTCAATGGTCTGGTTCCTTGGGTTATGCAGGCCTATATTCCAAGGCGTCTCGATAGGTCGGATTGAAGTGTTCGAAGAGGGTTGATTGAGTCAAGGATTTGTCTGAATTCGTCCAGCCGTGGATACATCAATCTAAGGTGATTCTTCGAAACTCGTGCATCTTTTGCCAGATATACGCGTCCTCCGGCTTCTATAACCATCTCATCCAGTCGGTCGAAAAGGGCAGGAAGGCCAGCCGAGCCGACCGGCAGGTCAAGTGCCAGTGTCCACCCTTCCATAGGGAATGACATTAGTCCTCCGTTCGCTCTCCCGAATCGCTTCAGAACTGTGAGGAAGGAGCCAGCCCTATTGCGCGCAAGCAGTTCAAGAGAGTCTTTGACGACTTCCTCTTTGCCAAAGGGCACAACGTACTGGTACTGGACAAACCCCTTAGGACCGTAGATTCTATTCCATTTCCCAACGATGTCCAAAGGATGGAAGAACGATGCTGCGTGATGGATTGCGCCGACCTCTTTCTTGGGCGACTTCCTATACCAAAGCTCATTGAACGCTTTGATCGTGAGGGAGTTCAAGATTCCGGAGGGAAATATATCGGGAGCAGAGATAATTGTCTTCGGCTTGAACTCCAGAGGGGCCTTGAGATGCTGGCCGTCGAGGTCATCGATGCTGGCATGGTCACCCCGAGTCAAGACTGCTCTGCCCAGAGACGATCCTCGCGCCAGAGAGTCGACCCAGGCCACCGAATAGCGGTACTTGTGGTCTTCATCCTCCATGAGCGACATGACCTCATCGATATTGTTGGTGCGATCGGTGTCAACCTTGACATAGCTCGACTCGATTGGCAGCAGCCGGAGCTCGGCGCTTAGAATCACTCCTGTCAGTCCCATGCCGCCACAGGTGGCGTTGAATAGCTCAGGACTATCATCTTTTTTCAAGGTGATTACGCCATTTGGCGTTGCCAGATCGATCGAGAGGACATGGTCGGTAAAGGAGCCGTCTTTATGATGGTTCTTCCCATGGACGTCACAGGCAATAGCTCCGCCTATCGTCACTTGGCGGGTTCCTGGAGTGACAGGCACGAAGAATCCGGCACCGCTAAACTCTCGCATTATCTGGTCAAGGGAGGCACCAGCCTCGATTTTGAGGATGCCTGTGGCAGGATCGAAATGAAGGACGTGGTTCCAAATAGTTGTGTCAATGAAGGATCCGCCAGACAGTTGGGCTGCGTCGTTATAGCTCCTGCCCAGTCCTCGGGCCACAACGCCTGACGACAGGGCCTTCAGCATCGCAGGCCAATCTGAATTTATCGGAAGTTCCAACTTGGAGCTCATCCCGGGAGCTGTTCTTCCCCATCCTGTCAGAATCCTTGTGTTCTCACTAGCCAATTTGTCCTCATCACTCCTAGTGGCACTAAGTGTTTCCTGGCTGGTCCTATCTGCTGAGGTAGATCCCTATCACTAGTACAACGGCCCAGATTGCACCAATGACTTGAAGAAATCTATCAGAGATGAGCACATCTTCTGGAGCACCTCCGTGGCCCTGGTCGACCAAAAGTGCGTAGCGAAGAATCGCAGCGACAAAGAAGAGGATCGAGCTTTCAATCCAAAGTGCCCCGCCCGGTGCTGCAGCACCTTTCTCGAACGCCCAAAGGCAGTATGCCGTGATGGCTACACCTGACGAGAGGGTCCTCGCGTAGTTCAAGAATTCGAGCGGGTACTTACCGAGCGAGGCTCGATGTGCGGACGCCTCCTCACCGAGCAGTTCGGCCTCTGCGTAGCGTTTGCCGACGACGACAAAGAGCGAGCTGAACGCAGCAACTATGACGAACCAATTGGAAAGAGGGACATGGTCAGCCACGCCGCCTGCTATTGCACGGAGCAGAAAGCCCAGCGCCACAACGAGAATATCTATCACCGGCTCATGTTTAAGGAAATGGGAGTAGGCGATGTTCAAGAGGAGGTAGAGACCTATCAAAATTGCAAGTCCGGTGGTGGCAAAAAGGAACGAGATTGCAAGGCTGACCGCTGCCGAGACTGCTGCGATGACTATAGCAAGTGGTATCGGCACCTCTCCGGAGGCGATCGGCCGTCCGGACTTCTTGGGGTGGGACTTGTCTCTCTCGGCGTCTGCCACATCATTGAAGAGATAGACTCCGGACGCAGCGAGGGTGAAAGCCAGGAATGCTATGAGAGCTGGTTCAAGAATCTTTGTATCGGCGATTGAGCCTGCTGCAACAGGTGCGGCAAACACGAGAAGATTCTTGATCCACTGTTTTGGACGAACCGAGACCAGGAGCGCATGCGCGAGATTACGTCTGGGTTTGGGCGACGCTACAGCATTTTCCATCTTAATCATACGAAGTCAATTTTCCTAGGTGTCTGGGTCGATACGCAATTGCCGCACACCGGCTCGAAAAGAATGCCTTGATCCACCTTAGTGAATAATTTCGGGCTTACTCAGCTGATTGGAGATTCGCCGATTCGCATCCTTTGGATTCGCAGAAGTGATAGTGCTCGATACCCTCGAGCACGCCGTAAGCGTAGCCAGCCTTCGCGAAGTAGATCTGGTGATGACCTCTCAGA
>JAJYVK010000178.1:3757-4940 GCA_021792075.1 Actinomycetes bacterium
GATGCTCCAGCTCAGGACTGTAGTTGCCTACCACAACTCCGAGGGTGCGCCCCTCCAGCATCTCCTCGTCATTTCCGGAATCGCCTGCTACAAGTATCTTTTCGAGCGGCAGGCTCCACTTGTAGGAGAGGTAGCGGATCGCTCGCCCTTTCGAGGCTCTAATTGGGAGGATATCGAGGAATGTACCGTGGGAATAGATCAGGTTGGCTCTCAGGCCGTGAGAGGCGAGTAGGGCAGCGATCTCCTCCACGGGAGGCATGTTCTCATTGGTGTTGTAAGAGATCTTGAACTCCGCCTGATTCTCTTTTGGCTGCAGTGATAGTCCCGGGACTTCCTTGAGCACTATGGCAGACTCTTCTCGCCGCCAGGAGTAGTGGATGTGGGTGGCCCAGCCCAGATCCGGCAGGATCTTGGGGCCATAATGAATCTCGCTGCCGACGGAGCTGATGATGACATCTGGCGTGGATACGTTGTTGTCGCGAATCACCGTCAGCGCCTCGTCGAGGGAACGGCCTGTCGCTACGGCGAAGATTGTTCCCTTCCGGTGGAGGTCGATCCATTCCAGGAGTTTTTTCAGCCCGCCGCTGTCGCCGATCAGCACGTTGTCGATATCCAGTGCAAGCATTCGGTTTGCGCGTAGAAGTGGCGGCTTGTGCAGAAGCTCGATGCGTTGGCGAGTCGACTTGCGATTACCCCGGATGACTAGTCGAACCTCTTTGAGATACTTTTTGACATGGGCGTCCCAGGCATAATGGTTCTTGACTCCAGCAAGGCCGTTGCGTGCCCACTGGCGCCATCTTGGTCCTGCGGTAACGACGCTGAGCAGCGAATCCGACAAGGCATCGTGATTGAGGGTTTCGACCAGCAAACCATTTCGGCAGTGACGAATAATGTCGACAGGACCGCCGTCGTTGGGCGCAACTATTGGAACGCCGCTGGCAGCGGCTTCGAGCAAGGTCAGGCCAAACGCCTCTGTTATCGCGGAGTTGACAAAGACCCCTCTTCGCTTTGCGGCAAGCCTAAAGAGGTTCGGGACTTCGTCCGGTTGGTGATGCTTGGGCAGAGAAACCTTGCCATTGAGGGAGTAGTCGTCGACCAAGAGAAGGATATTGGTTAGGATCTGTGCCGCACTCTCTTCGAGGTCGGAGATGTGGTCCCGGTTTCCTGCGACGATCACAAGGTT
>JAJYVK010000179.1 GCA_021792075.1 Actinomycetes bacterium
AAAATGAAAAAGACTATTGAGTTTTTCGCTCCGATTTGGTAAAAACATTGCGGGCCGATAGCTCAATTGGCAGAGCAGCTGACTCTTAATCAGCGGGTTGGGAGTTCGATCCTCCCTCGGCCCACCATCCTTGTTGACGGTTTACCGAGTCTCTCCCCCTCCCCATATCTTCATCTTCCTGGTCTCCCCTGCCTTACAGCTTTTTTGGAGAGTAGCAGGCTGGTCAATCCCTATTGTGTTCCTTTTCGAGTTGAAATTCCTACCGTTACTAATCCCAATCTAGACGCTCGGCGTCCTCATCATGGTTGCGGGCTTCATTTTCATAGCTATCCGCCAGGGTGTCGAGAGCTTTGGCGGTATGTGGATGGTCGTAGGCGATCTCCCTTGCCCATTTGCGATACTTCTCAACCTCTTGGCGTTCGAGATTTCCCCCGGAACCTGGCAACCGCGTGGTAACACCACGCCGGTTCCTCTTTCCAATCCAAAAGCCGTCAATCATCGGCTTACTATGATGAAAAAGGTCGAGCATGTCGCGGACCGCTTCGGCAGGCCATTTACCGTCTGTCCCAATCGGGGACGCTGACAACATTTTTCCGATTTGGTTGTCGGCGATGTTTTCCCGCCCTACCGACTTCGCAAGCGAACGGGCCTCCTTGATCCAGGCCTCAAGGAATTCTTTATCAATTGTGTCGTCGTCACGAGTGCCAGGGAGCCTGTTCCAGAGTTCCAGAAGTCGATAGGCTTGGTTGGCAAAATTTTTGGCGTGTTCAGTGTTTTCCGGTTCACCCTCGACGACACCGCTTTCTTCACTCGCCTTGAATACAGCTTTGATCATATTGATAAATATTGCAGGCTGATCTGAAAGTGCCCTCAGCAGAAATTTGGCTGGTCGTCGCGAATACTCCAGAACCTGAAGATAGATCCACTCCAGATTAATCAAGGTATCTTTATCAATATCCTCACGCTCGTCAAGAATCAGAAAAATCTCTGTTACGTAATGCTGGAACATGGTTTCCTCATTTGAGTTACCTTTGCCTTCGAATGGCTGGTTCGCCGCTTCCCTAAGTACCTCGATGAGCAAGTCTGAGGACAGATGCACCTTGCTTTTGTGTCCTGCCAAGGAAAGAGCAGTGCGAGCACGGCCCGCTGCAATAAATTTGCGAATGGCGAAGGAGATGTCCTCACTATTTTCACTCATCCAGAATACTGGGACTTGGCGCCAATAGGCGTCTTCGATTTCTCTACCGGTCTGCGCAGCCTGATCCCAAGTCCAGCGTTGAACAGGGAACGCAAGTAGAATTGTCAGTAGCGCTTCATCTCCCCAATCCGCATGCTTCGCTTTAGTGATCAAAGCCGCAGCCCAAGGCTCCTTTCGAATAAGAAAGGCTGAGATGATAAGACCTTTAGCCACGTCCCGTTCATGAGCGTTGTCGCTCCGAAGCGTTGCCTCCAGAAGGCTATCGAGATCAGATTCCGAAAGCCCGCTGTCGTAGAGCGCCTTGCCGATGTAGGCAGGAGCCTCTACTTGATGCGCGAGTCGTTGAATAGAGGTCACTCCCCCCGCGGAAAACATCGCTTTTGCTGCCTTTTGCCTGGCGATGTCGACGTCTCGCTGCTCGGCCTCCCAGCCGGCCGTTGGGGGATGGGGAAGAGCGACGGAGTATTCGAAAAGCCAAGCCGTATTTTCAATTGGATCAAGAGGGGAGAAGTGATTGTAGATGACTTCCAGTCGATCAAGAACTTCGGTTGGCAAGGTCCATTTGGCGTCTGGACTCCGGCGATGATTGTGCAACACATTCCGAAGTTTCGTCCAAAGCAACGAACGATCATCTTTGTTCGTGATGCTCCTTTCTGCTTTCTCCAAAGCAGCAAGTCCAGATTCTGGATCCGGTGCGAGATCCTGAAGTTGGTCGAGCAACATCGACCATCGTGACGCGTTCAGATCCGCATCCTCGATTAGACGTTTGGTAATCTCGAAAGCTCCACGTGCAATGAGCCCAGATGTAACAATTTCTACCTTGTCGACCGTAAAATCACGCCAGCGGGGCATGGGTGAAGGTGTGGAAGTGTTGTAACCATGAGAAAGTATTGCAATCATCAGCTTCCAGGCGGCATTGTTCTCCTTCTTTCGGATCAGGTCGAGAGCCCTAAGTCTCTGATCAAGGGGTGCATAGGTTTGAGGAATCAAGAGGCGGTGTATTTCGCGGAGACTGTTTGCCGGGCTGTTTGCGTTCCGCCTTGTCGTGGTGTCGATAGCATCGAGACGGGAAAGGACATGTGTCACTCGCGGCATCAGTTCGGGGGACCAGGCCAGGGACTCCAGCGCCCAAAGAAGATCGGAGAGGTGTTCAGCACCGAAGATGCCGCCCTCATCTTTTCCGAAAAGAGCCCGAATGGGCGGATCAGTCTGATCAAGGTTATCTTCCAAGGCGTTAAGGAATGCCTTTGGTGACGCTTCCGCAAGTAGCCGGAAATCCCGTGAGAGGGACCACCATCGTTGCTGGTCAGCGTTTCGTAGCAGTTTGTCGACTATGGTTTCGGCGTATCGATCGGCGTTGGGGATAGTCCGGACCTTTTCCCTCCACAGGGCAAGCAAAATGAGCACCTGTCCGATACCATGACGAAGCATCCCCGAATACTCCTTATGGATGCCTTTCATAGAGGCCATCCAGCGCTCATCTGGTTTCATCTCAAAGAGGGGATCAGGAGAACCAAGCACGGTGAATGCGGCAGTCTCAAAGCGGGTGAGGTCGTCACTTGTCAGATAGGGCGCGAGTAGTATCCAGGCGTCCGACGGAGACGCGATGCGCCAGGTTGATCCAATTTTTTGAATCGGGCTGTCGAAATTACCCACATAGGGGGCCAGTTCAGTGATGACCGTCACATAGGGATGACCGGCGATTTCGGCAAGTATGGCTTGATCAGCTTTTACGTTCTCGTCCCATCCTCCTGCAAGTAGCGCCGCCAACAGAGAATGTGGCGGGGTTTCTTGCGCCCAACTCGGGAGACGGCCCGGGGAATTCGGGATCAGACGGCGAAGGACCGCTAGATTACGGGCGCTGTCTCGGGCGAGTCCATGAGCCCGAGACTCGGCAATCCCGGCAGCGATAAGAGCACTGGCGATCCCTTCACGTGAGGGACGTGTGAGGACACGGACTTCACCACGAGGAATTGGCCGTTCGTCATAGGCCTGCAAAATAAAGTGGCCGCGATTTACCAAGGTTTGCGCCAGACCGGGCTCGGGTTCAGTCAAAAGGATTATCAAAGGAGCCGGGGCGACCGCCAGTGCACGTGCGCTGGCAGTAGTGGTTGCCACGAGAGAGCGCGCCCGATAGATGGAAACGATTTCGTCCGGATACATATTGAGGGTTGCATGGAAAAAGGCCACAACCTCATCGGCTGTGGTCGACTGAAGGGAAAGAACGGAAGGTTTGTTTTCGCGCAGCCAAAGTTGGATTTCTTTTGCTTCCTGATCCCGATCACTGAGGACGAGATCTTCCGTAAGGGGCCATTGGGTTGCTTGAGACCATTCATCCCAGATATCTTCCAATTCTCTTGTTCCGGCTGGGCGTTTGCCTAGGCGTGTCGCCAGCCGAAGCCCCACGGCCGGAGCCTGTTCAATCCAATGGACGAGATCGTCGGCATCGTAGGCGCGGACCTCTCTCCAGCCACCTTCATTCTGTCGAGCTTTGGCCCATTGGTCTTTCTGAGGCCAATGACGGAGGGTGACGAACACAAAGGCTGCTTTGGCAGGATCGAGGTGCCCAGGCTCAGTCGTGCGCTTCCGGTAATCCTCTGTTGCTTTCTGAAGGATTTTGGTGCGCTGGGCGCTTATCTCCCATCCAGTCTGCCCTTGGGGCACATAATCGCTTCCGGTATCTGTCTCGGTGGTTCCATCCCACCCTGAATGACGCACCCCTTCATCAGAGGGAAAGCGGAGACGGACACCCGGTCCATGGGTGGCCCGGATTAGATGAGCGAGGAGTGTTGGTAGGCTGAAGGCGCCATCGGTTCGATCTGCCCAATTTGAAAGATCACCGGCATTAATCCACCGGATCGGTGTCCCTGGACGCTCGGCAAGTGATATATTGGGAACCGGTGGTCCAATCACCGCTCCAGTGGGCAGGAATCGGATACCAGCACCCTCAAGGGCACTACGGATGGCCTGGGCGTTATTGGCAACCGGAGTTCGCCGACCTCTTTCGAAGTCGGCTACTGTCGAAGTTGCCACATTGGCCGCCTTGGCCAAATCCTGCTGTGACCACGCCAAGAGGGCGCGAGCGGCTCGGACATGTTTAGGCGTAAGATCTTGAGGGGGCATGAGTTTATTCATGATCATATTTATAATATGATGTCATTGCAAAAATTGCAAATGTTTTATTTTGTTGACAAGATTCATTTATTGCCTACAATTGATAACATTATGGATGAACTTCATATGAATTTTCGCGATCTCGCCCTACGTCTCATCCGGGAAAGGGGCATTGCGCGCGCACGGGACTTCAAGGAAGCAGGGGTTCCTTTGATTTATCTCAAACGTCTGACCAACTCCGGCGCCTTGGTCCGTCTTGGTCGTGGCCTCTACGAAGACCCAAAACGCGTCGGGGAGAACATCGAACATGATCTGGCTGAAGCAGCCCTCCTTGTCCCGAACGGTGTTATCAGCCTGGTCAGTGCGCTTCGGCACCATGGACTCACCACCCAGTTGCCACACGCAGTCTGGATGACCATCCCTCACAAGTCCAGAGCTCCAAAGATACAGAGCCTTCGACTCGAGATCGTTCGTGCGACCGGCGATGCCCTGACAGAGGGTGTTGAGCACATCATCATCGAAGGGGTCGATGTTCCGATCTATGGAGTCGCAAAAACGGTTGCGGATTGCTTCAAGCATCGCCGCCATGTAGGCGAGGACGTTGCCATAGAGG
>JAJYVK010000180.1 GCA_021792075.1 Actinomycetes bacterium
AGACCGCGCCGGCGCTGCCGTCATAGTCGAAAGAGGTTCGCACGTAGCGCTCTCCAGTTCGGGGATCGACGGCGAAGACGTAGTCTCCGCGATGCTTGCCCCAAGCCGCGATCGAGCGCTCCGGAACCGCTTTGGAAAGCGCCTCCAAGACCGCCTCCATAACCTGCACTCCAACGTTCACCGGCGAAGCGCCCACCGTTGCGGGGTACTGGCAGTTGACTACTAGGCCCTCAGGGGCGATCACATGTATAGGTCTGATCGTGCCCTCGTTGTGGAAATCGGCCAGAGCAGGATCAAAGATCATGATCGCCGCTGCTATGGCATTTCCATAGGTTGCCGCATAGACGCTGTTGATAAAGCCTTTTCGCTGCCCGTCGGAGCGAGAGAAGTCGAGGGTCATCTCGTCTCCGGAGACGGTGACATCAACCCGAACCCATACCGGCTCGTCGAGTTCGGTGCCGTCGTCATCTGTCGCAGACTCACCGGAGTAGGTGCCATCTGGAATCCGGTGGATCTCCTCCCGTACCGCCGTCTCGGTGCGACGGGTCATCTCGCCGACACAGCCAAGAACGGTATCCACGCCATATTTGTCTATAAGTGAGACGATGCGCTCTTCAGCACGCTTGGTTGCAGCGATCATCGCATAGTTGTCGACCCGGGTTCCAAGTGGCCATCGCACATTGTTCCAGATCAGTTTCATTATGTCTGTGCGCTCTTGACCTTTGTCCACCACCTTTGTCGGGGGAATGCAGATGCCCTCGGCATGGATGTCGTAGCCGTTGGGGAAGTATCCTCCGGGGAAGGAGCCTCCAGTATCCTGCTGGTGGGCTCGGGCCAGCGTCCAGAAGAGCAGTTCACCTTTGTAGAAGATCGGCCTGAAAAAGCCCCAGTCGGGAAGGTGGCAGTTGTGCCCACCGTGGTAAGGGTCATTGGTCAAGATGACGTCTCCGGGGTTCAGATCCCCTTCGAAGATCTCCATGATCGACCGGACTGCAAAGCCGCTTCCTAAGAACTGCACCGGAAGTCCGACGGGCATGGCCACGGTCTCGCCGTTGGCCAGCCAGATTCCCACGGAGACATCGTGGAGCTGGCCTATCAGGTAGTTCTGCGCGGTTCGGTCGATTATATGTCTCATCTCACGAGCCGATGTCTGCAGGTAGTGCCAAATTGTGGCTACGGTAACCGGGTCGGTGCCCGTCTCAGCCAAAGCGCTCTTTGTCTCAGCCATCACGCCTCTCCTTTTGCCGCAACACTTGATTTTCCGCTTCCGGCGTTCTTCTCCGCATCTCCGCTGGAACCTTTTCTGAGCACATAATTTCTGAAAGGATCGACCTCGCAGGTGAAGCCTTCCGGAATCACCACGGTTGTCGTCCTTTCCTCAATGATGGCCGGCCCAGCGATCTTCGCGCCTGCACTCATCGAGTCCCCGTCATAGACCGGCGTCTCGAGTTCTCGGCCCTTCCAGAGGCATCTCCTGGTTCGTTTCAGCGTTGCACCGCCTCCCGAGCTTGATTTGTCCAAACGCTGCAGCTCGAATGGCGCTCGAGCCACGGTGGCAAGGAGACGGAAGGTGAGGAACTGGGCGGGCATCCATGGCATTGCAAAGCTGTAGAGATCCTGGTGCCGCTCGTGCAAGGTTTCCACAGCTCTCTCGAGGGTAGAGGCGGTGATCTCCCCCTCCAAAATTGGAACCTCGACCTCGTGGAACTGTCCGATGTATCTCATCTCCGCGGTTCGGGTGAACTTGATCTGCTCCCTTGCGATCCCGAGCGGAGCGAACTCGGACAGTGCCTGCTCCTCCATCTCGCTGTAGAGACGGGCAACGATTTCGGGATCAACCCTGTCAACCCGGCTGACGTGCGAACGGGCGAAGTCCCGGCCAAGGTCCATGCTCAGCATTCCAAAGGCGCTGTACAAAGCAGCCACCGACGGCACGAACACGGTCCCGATGTCGAGCTGGTCGGCGAGGAACGCGGCATGCACTGGCCCTGCTCCGCCGCCCACGACCATGGTGAAGTCTCGGACATCGAGACCGCGCCGGGTGCATACCTCTGTGATCAGATCTGCCATATGGGCGTTTACCGTCTCGAAGATCGCCTGGCCGGCCTCCTCGGTGGTCATATCGAGCTGCTTGGCGACCGAGTCGACGGCATGGCGGGCGCTCTCCTCCGAGAGCGAGATTGAGCCGCCCAAGAAGTAGTCTGCCGGCACGTAGCCGAGTACGAGATCGGCGTCGGTGACTGTCGGCTCTGTGCTTCCGTGGCCGTAGCATGCCGGCCCGGGGTCGGCTCCTGCACTCTGAGGGCCCACCCGGAGCAGGCCGAGGGAGTCTATCCAGGCGATGCTCCCGCCTCCTGCGCCGATGCTGTGAACGTCGACCATCTTGATCGCGACCCTGTGGTTTCCGACCCAGCTCTCGGTGGTCATTGGTATCTCGCCTCTTCTGATGGCGCAGATGTCGAAGCTGGTTCCGCCCATGTCGACCGAGATCAGGTCCTTGCCGGCAAGAGGGTCGGAGAGACTGAGCGCGGCGGACGGCGCTGCTGCCGGTCCAGAGCCGAGCAGATAGACCGCCCTTCCCCGGCATTGTTCGACGGTCTGCACAAGCCCGTTTGCAAGCATCATCAAAAGGCTGCCTCCAAAGCGCTCCTCACGGAGCCTGCTCTCGAGACGGCCCAGGTAGTCGGCAACGACGGGCTGCACATATGCGCTTACCGAAGTGGTGCTGAAGCGTTCGAACTCACGCCAGACCGGCAGGATCTCATGCGAAGTCGTCACCCTGTCGGCGCCGAAGATCTCGCTGCAGATCTCAGCTGCGCGCCGTTCGTGAGAGCTGTTTACGAAGGAGTAGAGAAAGCAGACGGCTAAAGAGGTGATGCCTTCGGCCTTCAGCTTATTTGCGGCCTCCCGGACCGCCTCCTCGTCAAGAGCTGTCAGGACCTCCCCGGTGTAGCGCACCCGCTCCGGCACCCCGATTCTCCATCTCCTTTGAACCAGTGGCTCATAGGGTGGCACGAACACGTCGAACATTGAGACGTCCTGGTCTCGAAGACCTCTTCGCATCTCGATTACGTCTCTGAAGTTCTTGGTCGTTATCATCCCGGTCTTGGCGCCGCGCCCTGTCAGAAGGGTGTTGATGGCCAAGGTTGTGCCGTGGATGAGGATCTCTACCTGTTCAAGAAAGCTGTTCAGCGGCTGTGAGAATGCCGATGACGCTTTGCCCAAAGAGTCGAGGACACCTATGACCGGGTCTGCAGGTGTAGTTGGAGATTTGAACTCACGGAGTCTTCCCTGCTCATCAAGGACCAGGCAGTCGGTGAAAGTTCCACCTACGTCGATAGAAACACGCTTCATGGCGTTCCCCCCTGTGTTTCTCAGTGAAAGCTGCGCGGTGCCAAATGGTTCCCCCCAAGGCCCGAACAGTTCCGTAGCTAGGCACGTTACACCGCACCCCGAAGCTTGTCAAAGCAGCACGAGATTTTCAAGGACGCTCTTTTTTGAGCCGCCGGTCCCCCCTCGGAGTTGCAGCTCGAAGGCCAGCCTATGAGCAGATAGGCCAGAACAATTGGATCAGGGAAATGGGATCAGAAAAATTGGATCGAGCTGTTACGCCAGTCCCAGACCGAAGGTGAACTCGATCTCGGTTCGCCTTCTAAATGTCAGTGACCCCGGGTTCCAAGCTCGATGGCTTTTACAAAAAGCAGAGCGACAGCAATGATGAGGTATCCCCTAAGGGACCACATTGCTGCTGTGCGGCCCTTTGACCATTTGGGTCGGCCCAGCAGAGTCAGTGGCGGCATTCGCCAAGTCTCTCTTTTTTGCATCGAGGCTTCACCTTCCCCTGCGGCTGCAAGTTTTGACCTCTTGGCGGCGTTCACTCCATAAACCGCTCCCCCCGCAGCCAGTGCAACAAGGAGCAGGGCGCTGAGAGCTAGAAACAACTCCGTGACATTGACGCTAGGGAAAAGGGTGGTGACGACGAGTATCAGCGAAAGAATCAGCAGGACTCCGATGATCAGGACGGCAACCCCGTTGAGCCACGGCCGGTTGACCCAAGGTCCCAGGACATCGCGATCATTGCAAAGCAGCAGGAGGAAAACTGATGCAGAGGGGAGAAGCAGGCCTGCAAGGGCTTGAACCGCTGTGGTGATGAGCCCGAGTGGGGCGTGCGGGATAAGCACGATTGCTCCGGCCAGCGCCATCAGGGCTGCGTAGCTAGCGTAGAAGCCAGGAGCCTCGGTAAATCTTCTATGGAGCGAATGACGAGCGCCGAACATGTCGCCGAATGCGTAAGAGGTCCCTAGAGTAACCGCAGCTGCGCCTATGATCGAAGCATTGAGCAGCACGATCGCATAGAGAGCTCCCGCAGTGTAGCCGAGCTGATGAGAGAGGGCGTGCGCTACTCCGCCGGCACTGGTGAACTGGTTGGCAAACTGGGTGTGGCCGAGGGCGAATGCGCATGTTGCGATCATCGCCCCTGCACCTACAACCGTGACAATGGAGCCAAGAACGGTATCAGCTCTCTCGTAGTTGATCCAGCGCGGAGTTATTCTTTTGTCGATGATGTTTGACTGTTGGAAGAAGAGTTGCCATGGGGCAACCGTTGTTCCAACTATTGCAATTATCAGCAGTACCGATGTCGAGTTCACCCCTCCTTGTATTCCAGGCACAACCAGGTCATGCAAGATAGGGCTTGCGTGTGGATGGCTCATCACAGCTAGCGGAATGACCAGAAAGTTCGCGGCGACGAATACCAGCATGAACCTCTCCCACCGCCGAAAGCTTCCGGTTGCAGTCATGATGACAAGTCCAGCGGCGGCGAGGGGCACCGAGATGTATCTGCTTACGCCGAAGTATCCTAGAGCGAGATCGACGCCGATGAACTCCGTCACGATGGT
>JAJYVK010000181.1 GCA_021792075.1 Actinomycetes bacterium
CTCTTATGTGGTCGACGATGACCTTTTGGTCGGGCTGCGCTACATCTTAGATGACATTGTCGCAGGTGATGATCCATTCTCGGCACTTGCAGAGGCTTACGTCAACAAGTCCTCTTACAGTCCGGTGCAGCATGACCTTGACAAGCCCAAGGAGCACATGCTTCTCAAGCAGATCAAGGCTGCGAATGCCGGCGCCGCAATCATTTCTGCTGCCAAGATGTGCGAGCCTGGGCTTGACGAGCAAGTGGCCTACACCAAGGCACTTGATGACGAAGGTATTCGCTACTTCGTCACGGAGTTTGAAGAGAGAATGTCTAACTTTGACAGTCTAGAAATCCAGCTCGAAACATTCATCGAGAACCTACTCTTTGCATAATCGGAGGCAATAATGTCAACTACCACTTCTAATTTGTCTCAAGGAGCTGCAGCTACCAAGGACAAGTCGTCCATAATCGGCCGCGGCAACAAAGAGGGTAACCAGCTCTTCAGGGACTGGTTCCAAGAGCTGACTACAGCGCCTCAGCGAGGGGAGCACTCAGCTTATGTGTTCGTCATGGGAAGCATGGCTGAGGTACTCCAGTCTTTTGGGATCCATACGATCTTCCCCGAGGTGAATGGACTTCAGACTGCGGTTCGCCATGTCGCAGACGATTACATTGCTCAGGGAGAGGACTACGGATTCTCCACCGACGTCTGTGGTTATGTAAAGGCGGACGTCGGCCTTCAGCTGCGCGGTGGGGATCACCCGATGGGCAAGATTCCTAAGCCATCTCTTGCTGTCTACACCAACGCCTGCAACACTTACCTAAAGTGGGCCGAGATCTGGGAGCGAATGTACAACATGCCCAGCGTCACGATAGACGTGCCGGGTTCTCGGGCTGCTGGCCGGCACACCTGGAGCGGGCATGTCGACTTTGAGAATGACCTCAAGTATGTTCGCGGCCAGATTGATGAGCTGATCACCGTATGTGAGCAGGTGACTGGCAAGAAGTTCGACATTGACAGGCTCCGCGAGACCATGCACTACTCGAACGTGATGCTAGAGAGGTACGAGCGGCTGGTCGAATTGAACAAAGCTGTTCCGGCACCGTATAACGCGGTGACCGATGGCACGGTCTATCTCGGAGTGGCGAACGGCTTCCGTGGCCGCGCAGAGGGCGCTCAGTACTTCACCGATTTGGTTGAGGAGATGGAGTACAAGGTGGCGAACAAGATCGGCACCACCTTTGAGGAGAAGTACCGTCTGGTATTTGTCGGAGTTCCCTGCTATCCGATATTCCGTAGGTTCAACGAGATGTTTACTGAATGGGGTGGGGCCTTCGTCGGATCGAGCTATATGTGGTTTGCGTCCGGAGGTGCTAACACCGGCTTCCAGTATGACTTGGACAACCCGATGGACAGTCTTGCCGAGGGGCTTCTTGTGACCACAAGGGACGCTATGGATACCATGTTCTTCTCGAACAGGAATATAGTCGACAACATCGAGCCCTACAAGATCGACGGAGTCGTGTACCACCCGATCAAGTCCTGTCGCACAGTATCAACCGGCCTTGCCGATAACCGTCGCGCGGTGATCGACGAGAGTGGAGCGGCAACGTTGTTCATCGAGTCCGACCACATGGACAAGCGAGTTGTTTCCGAGGCACAGATGAAGAACCGTATTGACGCGTTCTTTGAGGGTCTGGCGACACGTAAGGTCAGAGAAGGCAGATAGTCGAGCCTAGAGGCTAGATAGGAGAGATAGAGATGGCATATGCAGGAGGAGTCGACGTAGGCTCGACTCAGACTAAAGCGGTGATCATCAATGAGAAGCTCGAGATCGTAGGCCGTGCGCTTACAGATACCGGTTCCAACGTGACCGTCGCCGCAGAGAATGCGTTCAACGAGGCGATAAGGAATGCTGACATCCATGAAGAGGAGGAAGGCGTCGAGTTCATCGTTGGTACAGGTTATGGACGGTACAAGGTTACCTTCGGTGATGCTCAGACCACTGAGATCTCTTGTCACGGTAGAGGCGCCGTTCACATGTTCCCAGGGACGCGCACGGTAGTTGACATGGGCGGCCAGGACACCAAGGCCATCCGAGTCGCTGAAACTGGCGAAATCCTTGACTTCGTGATGAATGACAAGTGTGCAGCAGGTACCGGGCGTTTTCTTGGTGCTGCAGCTTCGGCGCTTGGCGTACCTTTAGGTGAGCTTGGAGGCGTTGCACTGAAGTCATCGAGACCAGTAAAGATTTCCACTACCTGCACGGTGTTTGCTGATGGCGAGATCCTTTCACTCATCGGAAAGGGTAAGAAAGTTGAGGACGTTCTTCTTGGTGTGCACCAGTCGGTCGTATCGAGGGCGCTAAGCCTTATGCGTCGGGTCGGAATCGAGAAGGAGGTCACCTTCACCGGAGGCGTTGCCAACAACATCGGCATGGTGACCGTCCTTAATCAGGAGCTGGGCTTTGATGTCAACGTGAGCTCGGACTCTCACTACATGGGTGCTCTAGGTGCTGCGCTCTTTGCAATGGACCGTATTATGGCAAGCCGCAAGGGACAACACGGCATGGCGGAGGTGAAGTAGTAATGGGAATCACTGCTGGGATTGATGTTGGGGCAACTTACACAAAAGCGGTGCTGCTGAACGACAACAATGAAATCATTGCGAGGAAACTCAACAAAACGGGTTATAAGCCTGGTGATGTTGCGGAGCAGACGTATGACGAGGTACTGAAGGAAGCGGGGTTAGGCCGTGGCGACATCGCATATGTCGTGGCCACCGGGCTTGGGCGCTTCCAGGCTGCCTTTAGCCAGCTAAGTGTCACGGATCTCACTTCGGCATCGTGGGGTTCGCATGCACTTTTTCCCGGTACGCGGACCATTCTCGACGTAGGCGGCCAATCAGTGAAGGCTCTTCGTTGCGACGCGTCAAAGCAGGTGACATCGTTCAGGTTGAACGAGAAGTGCGCAGCTGGGACCGGTGCTTTTCTTGAGAAGACTGCTCGGTACATGAACTTTGATACAGAAGACATAGGCCCTCTGGCGGTGACTTCCACCGTTGACGTGCCGATTTCAGGCGTTTGCACGGTGTTTGCTGAGGCAGAGGTGATCAACCACTTGTCGCAAGGTGTGGCTGCCGCCGACATCATGCAGGGGTCTATTATCTCTCTTGTCGGAAAGTCTGTTCAGCTCGTCAAGCGCGTGAAGATGGAGCCGGAAGTTACCCTCATCGGAGGCATCATGCGCTTTCCTTCGATGGTGACTGCAGTCAAGGAGCAGCTGGGAGTCGACGCTAATGTTGCCGAGGGCGACATGGTGCAGTTCATATCGGCTCTTGGCTCAGCTCACCTTGCACGGTTCCAATTCAACAAGCTTCGGGCTTCAGCGGATGCGGGTAGCGTAGGTGTAAAATGAGCGTCCACCGGGACATTGAGCT
The DNA here is from genome assembly GCA_021792075.1 of Actinomycetes bacterium. Classification (GTDB taxonomy): domain Bacteria; phylum Actinomycetota; class Acidimicrobiia; order Acidimicrobiales; family Acidimicrobiaceae; genus SCQM01. The sequence continues at coordinate 3,424 of JAJYVK010000181.1, forward strand.
GATGGCGGCGGGCTGGGACCGCCGCTTTGAGGCCGATGTATCGAGGCTCGACGAGATTGTCCAGATGTATACCGAAATGGGGTATGAAGTCACCACCAGCGAGACCGTGCCCGATGATTTTGGTCCCGATTGCGCAGGATGTGCGATTGCTGCCTCATGCCAGAGGTATGTGGTCGTATACACGCGAACTCCGGTGAAGGAGGTGGTGGAGAGTGGCCGATAATCGCGAGCTGGTGAAGCTGATCGGGACGCTGGAAGGCGAGCATGTAGAGGTTCGGGATGCATTGGCGAAGATTGATTCGGCCGTTACTGTCAAAAATGCTTCTGCCCTGTCTGATGCATTGACAAGCGCATCGGAAGTCCTTGGCACAGCTTTAGATTCTCACAGCCTAGCGGAGGACAACGACCTTTTCCCGGCAATTGCTGAGATGATGGGAGAGGGTCTTGTGAGCGTATTTGTCGAGGAGCACACCCGGATCAGATCGCTGCGGGATCAAATATACCAAGCCATGGACAGGGGCGACGCCGACTTCGAAAGAAGTGGGGAGTTTTCCGAACTTTTGGGTGATCATATTGATCGCGAGGATGCGATGCTGTTTCCGTCGGCTAGGAACATGTTGGCAGACTAGATCACAGCGCTTTTTCTCGGTTGCGGTCTTGTTTTACCTAATACTGAGTACGCAAGTGGGCACCATGCTTGTATGAGCAGGGTGCCCACGTTTTTATGTTCAGGTTATCCTATGATTGACTTTGCTGACGGGCCAGTCAACAAGTAGGGCTATCTTGCTTGCCTTTTGCGCCGCCATTTGTCAGAGTCTTTTGTCGGTGTAGGGGTTTGACGATGCGACGCACAACCCATCTGATCCGGGTTCATTGGCAGCTTTACTTTTGGAGACTTTTGATATCGATCTTTCTGTGGAAGAATCGAGAGCAATGCGCGAAGGCACTTGATAAATCGAAAATTTTCGATGTATAATATTTTTAGGTGATGGTTATGGAAACTTCACAGGTGAAAGTGCACGAAGTTGCTCGTCTCTATGCCGCGTTAGGCCATTCTTTGCGGCTTCAAGCGGTCATGTTTTTGGCAAGCCAACCTCTCGGAGGCGCTTACGTTTCCGATGTTGTGGCGTACCTTCAACGAGCTCAATCAACTGTGAGCCATCACCTCAAGGTGCTGGTGGAAGCTGGCGTGCTCGAGGCTGAGCCGCATGGCAACTGGGGCTGGTATCAGATAGTGCCGACCTGGCTTACCCAGGTGCACGAGCACCTTTCAATGTTCGGCACAACTACTCCCGCATTTCCATCGGGGGTTGTCTCGTAGTTTTGAGAAGGAGGTTGTGATGCATACTTTTGGCATTGCACTGCTCTTCGGTATAGGCATAATGAGTGTAGCCCGCTGGGTTGATGGTCCTCTTAGTGTTCTTCGGGAGAAGATAAAGATCTC
>JAJYVK010000182.1 GCA_021792075.1 Actinomycetes bacterium
ATCGGTGGGATGCACCGGCGGTGACGGGAGAGGTGCTCCTTCTTCTTCTATCACCTGCTGCATTTGCTTGATATGCTCTTTCGCCTGCTCCAGATATTCATCCCACGTGGGCGACGGCATCTTCGGACTCTCGTTCGGTACGGTTCACTACCGTTCGCCACGCCTCAGCGATGGGGCTGAAGATCTGCTCGCATTCCTCTACAACGGATATCTTTTTCTCCAGGTTGGCTTTCACCAGGTGTCGTTCGAGAAAGAGGTATATCGCCATTAGATCCTCCCCGCCTTTGAATCCACTTGGATCAAGAGACGTTCGAAGCATTCTAATAATCTTTTGGGCATGCTGCAGGCTCTCGTTCGCGCCCTCGAAATTGCTTTTCTCTATTGCGCCCTTGGCGCCATTTAGGTCAAGCATTAGCCGATCACAGAGCATAACGAGTATTTGGGGTTGACTGGCAGTTTGTACAGCCTGGCTTTGGTAGATGCTTGCTGCGTTTCTTTGTGGCACTTGTTATCCTCCGCTTAGCGAGCTGCCCGACAATGAACCTGACGAGCTTGACGTTGTGGACGAGGACGATCCGGAAGAGTACTTCAGGAACTGGCTTTGCGAGGAAAGCTGGGCGAGCGCTTCCTCCATTTTTGTGAACTCTTGGACCAGCATTTTTTTCTCTGTCGCAACAAGTTGCTGTTGCGTTGTTATCTCTGGGGTCAAACTGGTCAAGGTGTTCTGGATTCCTGAGATGCTGCTGGCTATCAGACCCGAGGGACCAAGGATAGCGTTTGCTGATAAGCTGGCGAGGCTTTGGGCGATTCCCGGCGAGTAATTGATAGTTCCAACAGGCGTTGCGCTGGTTATTCCTGTGGCAGTAACCTGAAGCACCAAGCCGTTCGCTGGACTACTGCTGTTGTTTAACGACAACATCTGCCCAGTGCCGACAGCCGTTTGGCCGTCGATCGTACCGGCAACATCTTTTCCGCTATAGGTGGATCCGGCACTCGTCAGGCCAAGCTGGTCCGTTCCTGACGCTGTAACGGTAAATGACACGGCAGAACCATAATTCGCCGAGCTAAGTTGAACGCTATACGCTCCAGAGCTACCAGTCAGAGCTGCTGAAACTCCTATGCCGGCCGCAGCCATTGATGCCTTTATGCCGGATATGACGTTTGCAATGCTCTCCCCTGCCGTCGCAGCATAGGTCGCGCTTTGGGTTCCAGAAGTTATCGTGTAGCTTTCTGCGGAAGCCAGAGTGGAACTCGATGACGAAAAGGTGGCTGAACCGGTGTCTACTGCCTGTGTCGCGGACTGTGATATGACTACTGCATAGCTTCCGCTCTGCGTTACGTTGGATGCGCCTGAAACGCTGACCTGCCCCGCATAAGTCGAACCGGATTGCGTGAACGTGCCGCCCACGGTGAACATCGCCTGAACCGCACTTGGATTGGCGTCATACGCCTGGATAAAAGCTGTTTTGTCGAACTGTATAGTCCCAGACGATGTTATTGACAGCCCTGCTGATTCTCCTGTGCCATCTGCTCCAACTACAGATGTCCCAACAGCATTGCCAACCAATGACAATATTTGCTGAGACAGACCATTTAGAGCTGCGGCTTGGTCGTTGAGTGGGCCAGCTACATTAGTCGATTCATTATAAGCGGTAAATGTGGCGATATCAGAAAGTGCTTTATTCGCAGCGTTCACTAAAGTCTGCACTTGATTTGCGATGTTTGTGCCATCGGCAGAAACCGTCAGTGTGACTGGGGAAGAGCTTACCTGGCTGACCTGCACCGTCACACCCGGAATCAGCCCAGTCAGTTGATTTGTATCCGAGCTGACTTGATAACCGCCTGTACCCCCTACGGAAACGATAGCGTTCTGAGCTGCCGTCGTAGTCTGCATCACGCCCAGCGAGGAGCCTGAGAACGCTTGCGTATCGATAGTCGCCGCTCCAACAAGCCCAGTGCTGTTCGAGGTTATTTCCAGAGCATAGCTATTTGTACCAACCTGCAGAGCCGTCGCGGTTACGCCCGCGTTTGCTGCGTTTATAGCGCTGACCACAGAAGCAAGGGAACCGTTGCCAACCGAAACGTTCTGAGCCGTCATGCTTCCGATAGTCAAAGGCCCCGCCAGATTGGCGGTTATGGTCCCTCCGGTTCCAGAAGTCAACGTGACCTGTGTGGCCCCGCTTGCGGAGATGTTTGAGATCGTATTTGCGGTTCCATCGACGTTAATAATTCCGTTTGTACCGTAGGTCGTTGAGCCCGCAGACATCCCCAGCGATGTCAAGGCTGTTCCGCCGGTTATTTGAAGCGAAGCACTTGAGCCCTGTTGCGCCGTCGCAACAGTCATGATCCCCGACGAGCTGACAGATGCGGTCAAAAGCCCACCGCTAGATTGTTGGACAGCTTGAGCAAGCTGTGAAGTGGTGTAGGTGCCAGAGGCAATCGTAAAGGTATAGGCGGTGCCATCTATGTTTGCGGTGATTGTGTTATTGGTGGATCCGATCGTCGTGCTTTGAGCTACGCTGCTCGTACCAGATGCGGACGCTCCCGCTGACGCTTGAGTGACGCTGATTGAATGAGCTCCAGTTGCAAGGCTTGAAGTCCCGGCGAAAGATTGTATACCAAGGACTGCCCCGCCGGATCCCACCAGATAGTCGCCAGAAGCCACCACGTCGTTTGTCGCCGAGACCGTTCCAGCTGAAATTTGCGTTGATCCGGTCGCAAGCTGGTCAACGGCAAATGTTACCGACCCGGCCCCACTCCCGCTCGTAACCGAGCCTGTCGCAATTGCAGAATCGGACGAGCTCACCGAAAAAGCCTGGTTATACGCGCCTGGCGTTGCCAATGCGTCCCCTGCCTGCTGAAGGTTGAGTAGATCCGAATTCAACGTCTGATAATCAGACATCTGCGTATTGAGGTTTGTCTGTTCCGTTTGAAGATTGTTCAAAGGCTGCTCATAGGCCGCCATCAACGCATTGATTATGGCGGTTGTATTAAGGCCCGATTCGATTCCGCTGAAGCTTATCGGCGCTGTCATAATCCCAACTTCCTTCTGCCATGTCGCACAGCTGAATTGGTCGAGTGTCGCCTGTATCCCGCCCCAGATACGACACTCGACCATTTGCTTTTGTGGCTAGGCAAGACCATACCAATAGAACTTGCCTAGTGTGTCATCTCGCTACAGAAGCTTTGCAGCTAAGCCCGGTAACTGTTGCGCTTGAGCCAAAACGGACACGCCGCCCTGTTCCAGAATCTGCAGCTGGGTGAACTGAGTAGTTGCAGAGGCTACGTTCACATCAACCAGGTTTGCGTACGCGGATTGGATGTTCTCCTGTGCCGTAGTCAGGTTAGCCGCCATAGCCGTCAACTCGTTTTGCGTGCCACCAACAGAAGCTGCCTCTGATGCTACTGTGCTAATCGCAGTTTGAACCGCCGTCATAGCTGCCGCAGCGCCTGTAGCAGTACCTATGCTGATACTTGTTCCAACTCCAAGCGAACTAGCATCCGTAGCTGCAATACTGATCGACATCTGATCACTTGCCTGGTTGTAGGGCCCAACCTGAAATGTCTGGTTGGTGTAACTGCCATTCAGCAGCGACGCTCCCGCGAAGTTCGTGCTGTCAGCTATCTGAGTCAGCTCGCTCTGCAAAGAAGCGAATTCAGCCTGGTTCGCAGCCAAGGTCTGTGAACTCTGAGTTCCACCGTTTGCCGCTTGAGTAGCAAGTGAATTCATCGTCTGCAGAATTGCAGCTTCCTGCCCAAGGGCACCCTGAGCTGTCTGAAGTACAGACACTGCATTTTGGGTATTGCTAATCGCCTGAGTGTATCCATTACCCTCTTCCTGCAGGTACTGGCAGATAACATATCCCGCAGGATTATCCGCGGCAGTCTGAATCTGCAGACCCGAAGAAAGCTGTCCGACAATACTGGTCAGTGACGAGTTCGTCTGGTCCAGCGCATTGTATGAATTTACAGCTGCTTGGTTGTAGTTGATGAGAAGTCCCGACATTGGGCTTGTCCTCCTGATGACGTATAGCTCTTCTCTTTTCGAGAAGCTGAAGCTTCCTTGCTCCATACGCCTTTACGGACCCATGATTGAAATAGTTGAGGGCTAAGCAGCAAAAAAATCAATTTCTTCAAAAATGCTCAAAGCACAGTTGCTAGGTCCATCTTCGCGCTGCGCAGCCGGATGAGCCATGAGGTTGATCTTCGTATCATTTCATAAATGCTCCCTGGTCCCTTTCTTAGGGTGGACATCCGTCCTGCGCTATCAATCGCTTGTTATCCTTTAACGCTAAGACCACGCTTTGTTGCCACCGCTTCATCCGAACTGACTGCCTCTCCAAATCCCTGACGTTCCACCGTTGGAAACTTTGCGTGGGTTATACAGCGCCTTCCCGGATGTCGATTATCACATTCGTCTTCCACTTTCTTGCCCGACGGCCGTCATGTCCCTAAAGCCTTATCGACTTATCGACGATATCCAGACTTTCCTCGATTGGACGCCAGACATACGCGTACAGCTCTTTATAAAAATACAGTCGTGCAACCTTCGTCCACCAGAGAGGAGAACCAATCGTGGGTGGCTCGTCTGCTTACGTGTCGGACCCTAGGCCTCGCGCTTTGAGCGGTGCATGTCCCCATATCGGCATTTGCTATCTTCACCTTCGTAATCGGACTCTCCGCCATTCTCCGCCGTCGACGGGTTCCACTCCGTCCAGCGTATCCACACGCCCCAGCGTCACTTGGGCCACTGCTCTTGCTATCTCGATCGGATCCCCTGTGCTGTCATGAGCATCATTCGCTCCTTTTGCGAACTCACGTCATGCGAGGTATATGAGCGCTCTCCGCGAAATGCCAA
>JAJYVK010000183.1 GCA_021792075.1 Actinomycetes bacterium
CAAACGCCTGATCGATGATCTCGGGATCGAGCTCGGAGATTCCACGATAGAAATCGAATACTCCCACGCAATTCACCAGGACGTCGATGCCTCCGAATGCTTCAAGGGCATTTTTGACAGCTGCTTCATTTCCGTCTCTCGTCGTTGCATCCCCGGCAGTGACCACCACCTCCGGCAGCACAGCTGAAATCGAATCGCACTTCGAGAGATCCTTTTCCAGAACAGCGACCTTTGCGCCCTCTGAAAGAAACGCATCAACAACCGCGCGCCCTATTCCTGAACCAGCCCCGACGATAAGGCTGCGTTGATTCTCCAACCAGCCATTACCCATAGGTCTGGTCAAACTCCATAGGTCCATACGGGTTATTGACCAACCTTGAAAGAGAGTCCTGGTCTTGCCAAGTTAACGCTTCCAGCTCTAAAGGGCATAGCGAGATCCAATGACCCGACTTGGGCGAACTGATAAGCAGCCTTGAACCGTTGCGGGTATGAACCTTCCGAACTTGAACTTCGGCGAATTCGTTCCCCAGGCTGATCACCGGCTCACTGCCAATCTCAGCCCCGTGGTTAGGTGCATTCTTCATAAAAAGATCGCCAGATTCTGCATTCGAACCACTGACTCATCCATGATCACCAGCCTCCTGGATAGCTTCAAGACCCCGCCCTCTTTGCGAAGAATATCCTCGCGTAAAGCTGATAGGAAATTCGGCTCCCTATTGTCACCTCGGCTCCTGAACAGCAGGACCGCCGATTGGGCATAGAGTTCATCTTCAACGTGTGCAGAAAACGTCCGGACGTTTGTAATGAAATGCCTCAGACGCGAAGGGGGATCCTCCGTCCATGCGTGCTCAGTGGCAAATCGTGCGACCCTCAAAGAAAGTGAGTACTTATCTTCATCAAAATGCGCCATACCTGGTGAAGTATCAAATCCGGCACTTCGCGCAGTGGTCACCCGCACTGGAACGTTGTAATGTACGTCGTCAGTCAAGGTCTCCAGCCATTCGTCGTACCGCTGAGCGTCAAGAAGGTAAGTCTCGTCGACTAGAAATTGGTGAGCTTCCTGGTGCCGCGGATCAGAAAATGGTAGCGGCTTCATGGCGGTGGTGTCCATCTTCGCGATTGTCAATTTCCAAAACCTCCTTTGGTGCTTCTACTCGATTTGGACACCTTGGCGCCCATCGCCACCTGCTCAACCTCAGCCAAGGGCCTCTCGAGACAGTCTGCCCATTCCCGCAAAAGTGCCCGCTGATTGAATTCACCATACCCAACGTAGGCAGTTCCTGGACCATGAAAATCCGCTAAAGGCTCGTTTACAGGCTTATCAGTACTCCTAAGACCCATTCGGCTGTTGAGAAGAAGCCGCTTTGCCATCGAACCTCCTGCCAGCGTAGTGATCGAGACCCAATTTTCCACATCATCCTGTTCAAACATGCCTGTGCTTCCAAAACACATTAGATATCCCTTATACGATGCATTTTTGAATTCTTCAGTGGCGTTCTTGTCAACCACGAACCAGGAGAGGACCTCCGTCTCGGTCGCGCTGATTGGCTGCCAAACCCTCATAGTTATAAAGGGAACCACCTTATCATCCTCTGTATTTGCATCGACTTTCGGCCAATTATGGACAAAGCTCAAAGTTGGGAACAGGGTCGCCGCGGAAATCATAAAACCGTCATCGCTGATCAATCGCTTCTGTGCGGAACTCCAGGTAGCTTCGATGCGATCAATCATCTCATCGGGGTAGCCCACATAGCGAAGTCGGTCTCGAAAACTACCGGGAGGCAGCTTGTAGGTCGTTCCGCCTCCCTTGTCGCACCAATAGAGGGCGCCCTCCTTCCGCTTCGATCCTGTAGGCTCCCTGAACAGCCCGATCTCTACCACACTCCGGTGCGTCTGAGGAGTGTGGTAGCTGTCACCTGCTGCGTTTTCCGCTCCGATCTTCCAGTTCGACTTGACCCGCCACCGCTGCGGCCCACGAACCTCTGCCCCTTCGGGGCTCTGGCTGATGTAGAAGTCAAGGTAATAAGTGAATTCTCCAAGAAACTCCCGCAGCGGCTGGGCGTTCGGATCAAGGTTTACGAAGATGAGCCCGTTGTAGATCTCCATTGCAGGTGCCGGAAGAAGCGTCTGCCCATTCTTGCTGAAACCGTCCTCACCGCCATATGCCTCCTGGTGAAAAGGTAGTCCGACTAGTCTTCCATCGTTTCTATACGACCAGCCATGGTAAGAACAGCGAAAATGCGAAGCATTTCCCAGCTCTGCTCGACAGATTTGCATTCCTCTGTGCAGGCACATGTTGAACATCACACGTACCTCTCCTCCTTCATCCCTTGCCACAATGAAGGAGTCTTCAAGAACCCTGCGCACTACATAATCCCCGGGATCGGGAATCTCGGACTCGTGCGCCACGAAGATCCATGATCGTTCAAAAAGGTGCTCTTTTTCAAGCTGGAAAACCTCGTCATCGTTATAGACGTATGCCGGAATCATCCCGCGTCTCACATCCGCAAGCATCTGAGATAGATCGTTCATGCTTGGCTCCGATCTCTGTTAGAAAATCACGCTAATGAGTATTCTGTTGAACAGAATACGTTTCTGATCTCAATCTTTTCATATCAATATATCAGTGACACGAACTCACGCGGTTGAATTCGAATTTCCGGAGCATATGTACCGCCCACAACGCTTCGAACCAGGTGTCTCAGTTGCCGGTGAGAATACCCTGCTAATACGGTTCGAAGCTCTGCCAAGAATTGATGAGCTGAAATTCCAACCATAATGAGCTACTAATCCGCCACATGGGCCAAATCTTGCCTATCCCCTTTTCGCAAGCCTACTTTAAAATTTAAGCCATTAATTGGAAAAGCCGCCCTGCGCTCGAAAGCGCAAGAGCGGCCAATAAGAGCCAGATGTTAGCGGTTGCTACCCGCCAGCCAATGGCGCTCCACCAAGGGATGACACCGGAGTAAAGGAGCTGCCGTTCCACTTTGTAATGGTAACGTCCTGCACCGACAGACCGCGGTGGTCGCTAGTTGAGGTGTTGTAGATGCCGAACACGCCAGCAACGTTGTGCAGATTCTCCATGTAGTTCAAGATCTGCGGCGCAGTCGCGTTGACTCCCAGCTTTTGAATCGCGCCCAGAAGCAGCTGTGCCGGATCCCAGGATAGACCCCAAGCGTCGCCTGGGTGCCCACCAGCCGCCTGAACCACCGTGTCGAATGCCTGCACCTTTGCCTTCACCGCTGCATTGGTGATGTCAGACGGCGGCAGGTAAAGCATCCCAGTTGGGAAGTACAGCGTCTTTGGCAGAATCGACGAGAAGTGGGTCAACTCCGAGTATGCGGCATTACCGTCTGTAGTGACCGTCGGTATGTCCGACATTCCAAGCGATGACATTCCCTGGAGCACGGTGCCAAGAGGCGTGCCGGTCGTCCAGATTATCAAAGCCTGGGGGTTCTTGGCCTTTATCACCGAAAGCTGGGAGGTTACGCTCACCGCCGTCGGGTCAAAGGTCTGGTGCGTAAGCAGTTGGAAGGAGGAGAACTGTGGCTCCTTCAACGCAGTTTGGAGCTGGTTGAACCCGTCAACGCCGCTACCGTCCGTAGACGTGATGGCTGCGATCTTGGTAAGACCCTTTGCCTTCAAGAAGGTCAGATATGCCTGGGCATCGAACTTCGTCGAGATTCCCGCTGAGAAGACCATGCTTCCCGGCTTGGGGTGGGTGCCTGGGCTCAGGTCATAGATGAACGGGCCATTTGAGGTCGCCAAGGCGTCTACAGCAGCATCCACCGCCACGACAGAACCATTCAAGATAAGAGGTGCATTTGAGCTGACAAGGCTTGTAGCATAAGAAACAGCCGTTTGAGGAGTTGACTGGTTGTCTTGAATGTCAATCTGAAGAGGATGGCCGTCGATTCCGCCCTGCTTGTTTGTTAATGCAGCCAGTCCCTGAAGGGCCTTGGCTTCGCGGCTTCCCAGAAAGGATGCAGATCCAGTCTGAGAAACGATTGCGTGAATTACATAGGGCGCACCTGATGCACCGCTACTTGCTGAGGAACCCGACGTTGCAGCCGTGGTTGTAGTCGAGGAACTCGAACTGGAGCCACACGCCGCCAGTACCGCAGCGCTAGCCACGCCAAGTACCGCGATGCGTCCCTTTCCCCATCTGCGTCGAACTGACGCACTATCCCTACGGATATCCATTAACTCCCCCTGATAAATCAGGACCCACCCAATTTGAACTGGGTCTTACACAGAGATTAAGCGCCACTCGCGTGGAGCTGTATTACTTTATAACCGCAATCGTTCAGGTTATCAAAACAAGAACAGGTTTCTCGGTCGCAGAACACTTTATCTATGGTAATCGCAAAACCCGTCGGTAACTGACGGTTGAATTCCAGAAAGATACAATAATTTGCGTACACGTATGAAAATTGGGTTGCAACGCCAGCCCACCATACTCAGCGACTCTGAAGTATTTTTTCTGGCAAAAATCACCAAGAAATCATCGTTCTGCACGAAACTCCAGTACCCAGAAATCGCAGATCCGAAATTCCATTCGATATCGTCTCACTTGAATGTGCTTCCTTTGACCCACTATTGACTGTAATTGCGAGAAACATCCCCTTGCGATCCAAACCCTACACGCTTGCTCACATTCAAGTATTCACGCGACATGGCTTGCGTAATAAGGAAGGCATAAAAATGGCCGCCCTGTGCTCGAAAGCGCAAGAGCGGCCAATAAGAGCCAGATGTTAGCGGTTGCTACCCGCCAGCCAATGGCGCTCCACCAAGGGATGACACCGGAGTAAAGGAGCTGCCGTTCCACTTTGTAATGGT
>JAJYVK010000184.1 GCA_021792075.1 Actinomycetes bacterium
CCATTCCGAACACGGAAGTTAAGACTGCCAGCGCCGATGGTACTTGGTGGGCAACTGCCTGGGAGAGTAGGGCGTCGCCGGGATTTATCTCATGGAAGGGGACTAAGAGAGATCTTGGTCCCCTTTTGGTATGCCGGTGGTCTAGGGAATGAGGCACGGAGTCTATAGGGCGAACTAAGGATTGCGCACATGGGGCTGGCGAGCAGTTGTGCTGAAAGGTTTATCCAATCTGTTCGAGTTCGTCGGCGACTAGCGAGGCGAAAGAAAGGCTCGATGTGAATGCGGGGGAGACAGCGTTGAGTATATGTATCGAACGCGAGCCTTTCTCGATTCTGAAGTCGCTGACTAGAGTCATGGTCGACCGGTCTACCAGCTGTGCCCGTATTCCAGGGCGACCCCATCCTTGAAATTGGTGCACAGTGGTCCCAGGTACCAGACGTGCAGCCTGCTTGACCAGGAAATGTTTTGAGTACTTTGCAGCTTCAGAGGCAGCTGATTTTCGGATGGTCGACCCAGGAGCTGCCATGATCTTGATGAGTGTTCTTGTTGTTTCAGCAAGTTCGTGGACGCTGAAGCCATCTCGCCATCCATATTGTTCACGCCAAAGCGCAGGCGTTGCGGTTGGGCCCACCTTGACGCGGCCATTTACTGCAAGCGTGAAATGTACTCCGAGGAATGGATTTCTCAGGTCTGGAACCGGATAGACGTGTGTTCGCAGGCTGCCGAAGCTTTTGTTTGCATAGAGATAGAGTCCTTTGAACGGCTGTAATTGAAGGCCGGTGCCGACCCCGAAAATGTGAGCTACTCTGTCGGCGTAGAGACCTGCGGCGTTGATCAGCGCACCAGCAATCATAACCCGACGAGATGTCTTCACCCTTACCGAGTTCTGTTGTTCTTCGCCGTTTATGAAGACTTCTCCGGTAATTAGCGAGATGCCGAGATTTTCACATTCTTCGGCGACTTTGCGAGTAACAAGAACTGGATCTACCGAGGAGGTGTTTGGCGAGTAGATCGCCTTTTCAATTGTGTGAATTCGGGGTTCAATCTCGCGTGCGTCTTGCTCTGTGACGATGTGGAGTGTGACGCCATTTGCGATCCCGCGCTCGTAGAGTGTTGCCAGGCTGCCGAGCTCGTCAGATGACGTGGCGACCACGAGTTTTCCACAGCGGTTCACCTTGATGCCCCGCTCTTCGCAGAATTGATGCATTTGCAGGTTCCCGGTGCTAGTTAGCTTGGCCTTCAGCGAGCTTGGTTCGTAGTAGAAGCCTGCGTGTAAAACACCGCTGTTTCTGCCGCTAGCATGCAAGGCGACATCAGCTTCCTTTTCCAAGACTATGATGCTTCGGTCAGGCCATCTAAGCTTGATTTCTCTGGCTATGGTGAGCCCTACTATGCCTGCTCCGACGATGAGGACGTCGCAGTTTTTCAATTGAGCTCCAGTTGGATCTAATGTTGTAATTGAGAGACTACCGCAGGCCAGGTCGGAATCAAATTTGGCTAGAGCGCGCGAGCATCTCGATGGTCGTTTCTCGTTGAGATCACTTTACACGTCTATGTTTAGCTAAGAGTTTTCCCAAAGCGAGCACCGGTGTCCGGCGGAGCGGCGGCTTGTCATGGTGGCACTTAAATTTTGATCTTGGAGGCGGTACGGCTGACGAAGGAGATAGCTCACTTCACTAATTTTAAGTTCAGGGCTCATACTGAGAACTTTCAAGCTGTTGGCGGGTTGTAGATTTGTGTCCTGGGTCGCTGACACTGGAGCTGCGGACTTGATTTTTCCGGCGCGCGATCTCACTGTGCTGGTTCGATTCTGTAGAGGGGGTTCCAGACTTGCAGGGTGTTGCCATCTTTGCCAACTGTGCCTTGGACGGTGCAGATGGTTCCTGGTTGCAGACCGGCGACGTTGCGGCGCCCCATGAAGAGCAGCTGGACCTCTCCAGTTCCGTCAGCAAGAACGCAGCTGAAGCACTGGCTTTCCCCCATGTCAATGCTCTTAGTGGAACGGATTACACCCCTTGCGATGAGGGGTTTTTGGGGTACTGCTGAGGCAATTTCGTGGGCGAGCTCCGAGTCTTTCCAATGACTGGACTCGGTGAAATCAAAGGTGCTCATTTCAGCTTCGCCAGAGCCTCGTTCAGGCTTAAGACGTTTACGTATGACGAGCCGAGAAAGCCTAGCTCAGGGCCTGTTATATGTGATGTGACCAGTTGTCTGATCTGTGAGATTGGAAGCCCTCTTGCTTTTGCCACTGCGTCGACCTGGGCGTATGCCCCTGCCGGAGAAATATCTGGATCGACACCACTCCCGGAGGTAGTAACCAGGCTTGATGTCGGCGTGATTCCTTCCTTGTGTAGTAGGGCTATCTGTTTGGCCACGTCTGAAACCAACACTTTTGAACGTGGACCAAGATTGGTGCCACCCGTTGACATTGGGTTATAGGCGTCAGGCCGCCCCTGGAACCATTTGGGTCCGGCCCACTTCTGGCCGATGAGGGTCGATCCGTATCGGGTAAGCGAGCCATTCGTTTGATGGGAGAAGAATGTTTGACCTATGCCTGTTTCTACCAAGGGGTATATGAGTCCTAGCACTGCGAAAAAGGCGATAGAGGCGATAATCGATCTGCGAATGTGGGTGAGCATTGCATACCCTTTCAATAAGCGTGGAAAGCGGTAAGGATAAGGTCGATGATCTTGATGAATACGAATGGCGCAATTATTCCTCCAACGCCGTAGATCATCAGATTTCTACGCAGAATTGCAGCGGCGCTTGATGGCTTGAATCTGACGCCTCGTAGTGCGAGTGGAATGAGGGCCACTATTACGAGGGCGTTGAAGATCACCGCGGAGAGAATGGCGCTCTGAGGGCTGTGTAGGCGCATTATGTTCAGCGCTTTCAACTGCGGATAGGTGGTGACGAATAGGGCTGGTATGATCGCGAAGTACTTGGCTACATCGTTTGCGATCGAGAAGGTAGTCAGCGCTCCGCGGGTAATAAGGAGTTGCTTGCCGATTTCAACCACTTCTATGAGCTTTGTGGGGTTTGAGTCGAGATCCACCATGTTCCCAGCCTCTTTTGCTGCTGTTGTTCCGGTATTCATTGCGACTCCGACATCGGCTTGGGCGAGTGCTGGCGCATCATTGGTGCCGTCACCGGTCATGGCGACGAGCTTTCCTCCCTCCTGCTCCGCTTTGATCAAGGCCATCTTGGTTTCAGGTGTAGCCTCAGCTAGGTAGTCGTCGACTCCTGCCTCCTGGGCGATCGCCGCAGCGGTCAGCGGGTTGTCGCCAGTGATCATGACCGTTCGGATCCCAAGCGAGCGCATCTGTGCAAAGCGCTCACGTATTCCTTGCTTGACGACGTCTTTTAGCTCGATTATTCCAAGCAGTGTTGAGCCGTCCGCCACAGCGAGAGGGGTAGCGCCAGCCGTAGCAACCTGGTCTGCCACGTGGTCCAAGTTTGACGATGGGGATCCGCCTTGCGCAACGACCCAGCGCTTGATTGCTTCGGTGGCTCCTTTGCGTATCTCTCTTCCGTCAAGATCGATTCCGGACATCCGTGTTTGCGCACTGAAGGGGACAAAGACGTGTTCAGCGCCTAATTCTCTCTCGCGTATGCCAAAGCGCTCCTTTGCCAAGACCACGATAGAGCGGCCTTCAGGTGTTTCGTCAGCCAGCGATGCTAGCTGGGCTACGCCTGCAAGCTCGTCCTCGGAGTGGCCGTCGATAGGAATGAATCTGGACGCCATGCGGTTGCCAAGGGTGATAGTGCCCGTTTTGTCAAGGAGAAGTGTTTGTACGTCTCCAGCAGCCTCGACGGCTCGGCCGGACATTGCCAAGACATTTCTCTGAACTAAGCGGTCCATACCAGCGATTCCTATGGCAGATAGAAGTGCTCCAATGGTTGTGGGTATGAGGCAGACAAGCAGGGCGATCAGGACTACAACAGAGACATCTGTGCCGGAGAAGTGGGCAAATGGCTTTAGGGCCACGACAACCGGCAGGAAGATGATTGTAAGTGCTGCGAGAAGAATCGTCAGGGCGATTTCGTTGGGAGTCTTCTGTCTCTGGGCGCCCTCAACTAGGTTGATCATGCGGTCGAGGAAGGTTTTTCCGCGTTCGGCGGTTATTTTGACCACGATGCGGTCAGAGAGGACCTTTGTGCCTCCAGTGACAGCAGAGCGGTCGCCTCCGGATTCACGGATTACCGGGGCCGATTCGCCGGTTATTGCGGATTCGTCGACAGATGCAATTCCCTCTATGATGTCGCCATCGGAGGGGATGATATCTCCGGTTTCGCAAACGACCAGATCTCCTTTTGCCAGGCTTGCGGCCGGGACATGCTCCTCGGTGCCGTCCTCTTTGAGTCGTCGGGCTTCCGTTTCGGTTCGCATTCTCCTGAGGGTGTCTGCCTGTGCTTTCCCTCGTCCTTCGGCGACGGCCTCGGCAAAATTTGCAAATAGGACTGTAAGCGCAAGCCAGATGGTCACTGACCAGGCGAACACGCTCGGGTGAGCTATCGATTCAAGTAAGGTTATGACGGTACCAATGAGGACCACAAACATTACTGGGTTCTTTATTTGAACCCTGGGATCGAATTTTTTGAAGGCATCCCCAAGTGCTTGCCTTAGGATCTCCCGATCGAAAAGCGATCGGCTTTGCTTACCCCTTTTTGTCGCCAAGCCGACATTTTTGATTTCTGGCTTGGTCGCTGCAACGTTGTCAAGGTCGGACATTTTAAAATGCCTCCCCGTTTGTTCTGTCCTCGAGTATCTGGTCGGCCTGTGCAAGAAACGTGCTTTGTGGGCTCAACAGTTGAAA
>JAJYVK010000185.1 GCA_021792075.1 Actinomycetes bacterium
TGCACGAAACCCCCTCATCCGCGGAGGTCCTCAAAGTGGCGATGGGGCCGTCCTCGCGGCTGGCATGCCTGGGAATGACTGATCCTGCTGGCACGGTTGCATCAATCCAATCTCCAATAGGGCGGGCAAGTACATCCCTCCCATTGTGAGCTACGGAATCCACTTGATCAACACTCCAGGGGTCATTTTCACACAACTGACACATTGAGGTCCCTTAGAGGTTCCACACGAAGGCGATTGCGATTGTTCACCGATCCGAAACAGACGGGCTTGTATCGTCGCAATCGTGAGCACAAGAACGATTCCCCGCGTTAACCTCCAGACCGACAGCCCAGAGGACCTTACCGACGCATTAGTTGGTGCCTCCTGCGCATTCGTCACAGGGCACTCTCTCCCTGCAGAAGTTCGCGACGATCTGCTTGACGTGTCACGTGCCTTCTTCGACCTATCGGGCGCCGAGAAGTCGAAGGTTCGCTGGCCCGGTGACGGGATCTGGCGAGGCTGGCAGGCCCTCGCGGGAAATCGCGTGGTCGAGGACCTAACCGCCTCGGCTGTCCTCGAACGCTTCGAGCTGCCCTCAAGGGCCAACACTCCTTTGGATCGCAGCCCAGGAAGCCCCGGATTTGACCACTTCGACTTGTGGCCGGGCCGTCCCGAGGGATTCGCAGCAGCATGGACCCGCTACCATGACAGCCTTGCCGCCTTGTCCAACCGGATCATCCACTCCATCTCCGCGGTATTGAAGCTACCGACCTCGGAGCTTGGAAAGTGGTGTGAACAACACCACGGCAACCTTGTGGTCAACAACTACCTGCCACAGTTGGAAGAGCCTCCTGAAGGGACGCTGCGACAGAGGGCGCACACGGACCTAGGCGGACTCACCGTGCTTTGGGCTGACGATGCTCCGGGCGGACTAGAAGTCCGCCTGCCAAACCACGACGAGTGGACGCCGGTCGAGTTTCAAGACGGTGATCTGCTGGTACAGCCCGGAGACATGCTCGCACGGTGGACCAACGGCGTCCTGCGCGCCAATATCCACCGCGTAGTAAACCCGCCTCGCGGGCTCGGCGCGCTGAGCCGGAGGCTATCAGTCGTCTACTTCCACTACCCCGATCTCGACACCACCATCGTCCCCGCCGACTCGTGCATCTCCACGGACTGCCCTCGGCTGCCTTCGATGCACGCCGGAGAACACCTAAGGCGGGCCGTACACGACCCGAAGCGACGGACGTACCCACAGCTGTAAGGTTCCCCCACGACTCTCGAAAGCTTGTAGAAGAGGGGTACCTAGACGAAAAGGGGTTCCGTCAAGTCGCTTCGAGTTGCCTCTCCAGGTGCTCCAGTTCATCAGAGAACGCACGACGCAGCGACGTCTTGTCGGAGTCGTCCAGCCATGTAGCTTCGATACCGTCGAACACAAACCGCCTGACCTGAGCGACGTCGTAGTGCAAAGCCATGCATAGGTCTGCGTATTCCGATCCGATGTCGGTGCGAAACATTGTCGGATCGTCTGAGTTCAAGGTCACGCGCAAGCCGGCGTCAACCATATCCCTGATCGGGTGGGTACGTAGATCGGTCCAGCCGTACACGACGGACGTGGATGTTGGACAACAGGTGAAGTAGATTCCCTCGTCCCTACAGCGCGCAGTTACCTCCGGGGACTCCAGGACATGGTATCCATGATCGATCCGTTCGCATCCGAGCAGGTCGAGGCAGGTGGTTACGTTCTCCGGGGGACCGTCCTCGCAAGCGTGACTCGTCAGTCGAAGCCCATTCCGTGCAGCTAAGGCGAATGCCTCGACGAACCTCTCCGGTGAGTCGGGCGATTCCGCTCCATCCATTCCCAGACCGATGACTTCGGGTCGACGTAGCTCGACAACTTCCTCTACCATCTGACGGGCCGTAGCCGGCTCGTCTTGACGGTAAACATCAGCTATCAGCCTGCACTGCACGCCGAGGTCCGTCTCCGCCTGACGAATGCCGTCGATCATCCCGTCAAGTACCGTGGCAATCCTGATACCTCGGCGGGTATGAAGGGTGGGGTTAAAGAACATTTCACGGTAGCGCAAGTTCCCTAGGGTAACCCCGTCTTCAAGCGACTCGTAGGCTACGCGAGCAAAGTCCTCACGGTCGACCAGCGTCGAAGATACCAAGGCGAAAATGTCCAGAAACTCGTAGATCGTTGCATAGTCGTAGAGCTTCGATACGTCGCCTGTCGGTAAGGCTATGCCGTGACGCTTTGCAAGGTCTGCGAAAGTCGAAGCCCGTACCGTGCCTTCGAAGTGGCAGTGCAATTCCACCTTTGGAACCTTGCGGAGGAACTCCTCGAATCGCATTACCGCCCCTGCCTCATGTCAAGCTGGCACCGGCAGGGAGCTTTGCCCATTGTAGATCTCCTGCATGATCGAGTTGTCGAAGTAGCTTTGCGAGCTCTTGATACCCAAGAGGGAGAGAGTCGATATATTCTGCGCTATATCCGTGGGGTCCATCCAAAGCAGGCCATGGGCTTCGGTGACCGAAGTCTTGTAAAGAGGCTCATAGGCCGCGAGCTCCTTGGTCTGCGTCGGAATGTCAAGGCCGTTGGTCTTCCCGTAGACGTTCACCGTAAGGTCAGCCGCCAAGCTCGGATCCGCAAAGGCCTTTTCCCATCCCAGGATCTCGCCGGTCATTAGAGCTTTGATCTGCGCTCTCTTTGTCGCGTCCTGAAGGTTCGAAGTTAGGACACAGTAGGTTCCACTGTAAAGGCGATACCCGTAGTCGTACATCAAGAACGTGTGCGTAGCTACTCCCTTGGCCGCCAAGAGAAAAGGCTCGTTCGTGATGAACGAGTACCAGCCATCTACCGTCCCCGCTGCAAGCGGGGACGGATCGAACTGGACCGGCACTATGGTGACTTGAGAAGCCGAGATATTGTTCATCTTCAAGAAGGCGTTGAAGGAAACCAGGTTACCCGCCTGCACACCGATCTTCTTGCCTATCATCCCTTGCGGGTCTGCGATCGGTGACTTGGCGAGAGACATGATCGCCTGCGGGGCTTTCTGGAGGCTCGCCCCTATGATGGTGAGCTGAGCACCATTGTTGATCGCCTCGGAAGTTATGTCGGGTCCGCTTATGCCGACAAGTGCTTTGCCTGAGACGACAATCGGCTCCACCGAAGTAGTCGGGCCACCTGCGAGCAGGGAGACGTCAAGACCGTTGTCGGAGTAGTAGCCGTTCGACTTGGCGACAAAACTGCCGGCAAATTCGATGTCCTCGATCCAGTCGAGCTGCAGAGCGCCGGAGCCGAGAGACTTCGAAGCCGAGGCGGTGGTTCCTCCAGTGGTGCTGGCCGTCGACGAAGCGGCTTTGGTCGATGTTCCGCAAGCTGCGAGCAGCGCTCCCCCGCCGGTCGCGAGCGCAATAGCTCCCACTCCGCCTTGAAGCGCCCGACCGAGGAATTGTCGTCTAGCGATTGGAGCTGATGTCATAGAGGTCTCCTGTCTTAGAATTGTTATTTTCGCTATAGAGGGCAGCCGACTGTCGGCGTCCTCGGGATCGTGCGTGATGAAAAGCCCTCGCCCTGAGGGACGGCCTTCAGCGAGCTGCGTTCTTGACGAAGTCAGCCTCTGTATAGGTTTCGGGGATCGCTCCTCCGAACCAACCACCTCTCACGTGGCGGCGCATGGTGTCTGCGGTGGCGTCAGTGGCCAGTGCCGCCGAGTGCCATAGGTAGCAGTCATGGAACAATATGTCCCCGCGGTCAGCGTAGACCGCTATCTCACCGGGTACCTTCTCGAAACGCAGGGGCATCACGATGGGAGGCGGCTCGGCGGAATAACCACCGCAAGGCGCAGCTCCATCGGGGACTACCGCCCCGTTGACGTTCTGGTAGGGCGCTGGGGTCGCCCACTTGTGGCTTCCGGGAACGACCCGCAGGAAGCCGTTAGCGGGACTTGTACCGTCGATGTGTATCGTGACGGCGGTCGAGGGCCAGATGTCGAGATGCGGGCTCGACTGCCAATCAGAGTGCCAACCGATGCGCGTGTAGCTGCTCTCGCTTCCTGGTCGGGCGTCTTGATAGACGAACCCGAACTGGCGTTCCTCGGCGGACCAGATTTTCTCGCCAAGCCACCGGCGCATGAGGTCGATCACCGAGTCGGAGTAGAGAATGTCGCGCGCCGTCGGAGAGAGCTCGGTTATGTGAACGACGTAGTTGGCGAACTTGGCCGCCTTGTCCGCCGCACCGTTCTCGACAAGACGGACCGTACCGAACCTCGCGTCGAGCTCACCCGCGACAAGGCGTGCCTGGGCTTCGAAGCACTCGCGCTCGAGGCGGTCAACGGTTTCGTCGTCAAGGGCACCTGTCAGGACGGCAAAACCGTACTCATCGTAGAAGGAGGCGAGTCCATCGAGGTCATCCGCGGTGAACGCCCACGGGTTGGTTACGATTTTGTGTCTAATGTCTATCACGACACCGCAGGCTACGACTCGATTGTTGCAGGCCTGTTTCTGGGCGGCAAAAGTGGAGTCATTTTACCAAGTGGAAATAATTCACCACGTTCCTAACCCCACGACACAAACGGATGCCGGCGGAGGAGACCCTCCCGGACGCTGCGGGGTTCCTCCGAGGATCCCGTTGACAGGCACTGACAAGGGGGCCGGCCAGATTAAGGGCTCAAAAAGGAGATCAGTTGAGCGCTGAAACTGATGGACCTGACGGCAGCCGCCAGAGCACTCAAGGCGAAGGGCTGCAGGACCGCCTCGACCGCCTCGAGAAAGTGCTCTCCTCAAGTGCTTTCGTGGAGCTCCTTGGGCGACACGCGACGCCC
>JAJYVK010000186.1 GCA_021792075.1 Actinomycetes bacterium
GGCCGTCGCCGGCCAGATAGTCTGGCCCTCTTTTAGCGGGATTTCGACAATTCTGTGCCCGGTGCCTGTGGCGAAGGTGCGGACAACCTCTCGAAATGACGGGTTGACTCCTTGGCTGATCCAAACAAGATTGTTCCTCTTTTGGGTTACGCAAAGGTTGACGGCCTCGACGAGAGCCGATGCACCGTCGTAAAGGGAAGCATTGGAGATTGGAAGGCCTGACAGGCGGCTCACCAACGTCTGGTACTCGAAGAGCGCTTGGAGCACCCCTTGAGCAACTTCAGGCTGATATGGCGTGTATGCAGTCACGAACTCGGAGCGTGAAGCAAGCGCTTTTGTTGCCGAGGAGATCCCATGGTCATAGGCTCCCCCGCCGGCGAAGCAGACAAGATCTGCTGAGGTTGGAGTGTTGCGGCCTGCGAAGCCCTCCATTCTCTCCAGCAGATCCGGTTCAGAGATGCCATCTGGCAGATCCAACGCCCCTTCCGCCAATCGTATCGACTTCGGAATCGAGTCGAATAGTTCCTCGATTCCTCGAAGCCCAAGGAAATCGAGCATTTCCTCGATCTCGCTTTCGGTGTGTGGAATGAATCCTTGCATTTCACACAGCTCCCCGAGCGGCTGTGATTGAGACAAAGGAATGCAGGCTAGCACGATGATGAAGACGAGCAATTCCGAGCAATGATCTGCCGAGACAAAGATTATGTCTCGTTCTATGTCCTGTGGCAAAGGCTGCTGTTGGTGGAAAGCGTCGCGGCCCGAAATGACGATAAATGAGATGCATCACACAAGTGTAGCGCCGGAGCAGACGAGGGTTCTCAACTGTCCAGATCACCAATTAAGATCGGCCCAAAGGTACGCAATTTCACCTGAACAGAGGTAAGCAAGGCTTTGTGATCCACCCAAAGCTTGGTTCGGTACTCTTCCTCGGCCGCTGCCTTATGTACTTGTCAGCGCGCAAACCAGGATGGCCTGAACCTCCAGAATAAGTCGGATGCCACTTGATCTTTTAGGGTCTTCCATACTGCAGATATTGAAAAATCATCTGTGAGACAGACGAATCAGTCGAAATTTCAAAACCTATCCCAAGTCACGATTGCATTTCGTCCAATGACAAATCTGGCATTGTTTTCCATAGATGTATTCCCTTGCAATCAGATGCTTAGTTGCGCGGACCAGGTAGTCAATGTTATGCATGGGCAAGAAAGACAGGTCCTTGCGTCTATACCACCGATCGGCCGGCTGAATGAGATTCAAGCGGGTATTCGGTTGGAACTAAGTTGCGTATGCCTTCTTCACGAAGGGGAGCTTGACGATCTCAGCCGGGGTCGATCTTCCTTTGGACTCGATGTTTACCTCTAGTCCTACAACACAATCCGGTTCTACGAAGCCCATCGCAATCCCCACTCCCAGAACTGGAGAGTAGTTTCCAGAAGTGGTGAAGCCTACCTGATGGCCGTCCAGGACTATTTGCTGTCCTTGTCTGAAAGGTTGTCTGCTAAATCCTCTCAGACCTACGAGTTTGCGCGACACGCCGCGCTCCTTTTCGGCAAGAAGAGCATCTTTGCCGAGAAACCGCGGCTTATTGAATGCCACCACCCACTCAAGGCCTGCCTGAAGAGGAGTGATCCCCTCACCCAGCTCATGGCCGTGCAGAGGCAAACCGGCCTCCAAGCGAAGCGTGTCTCTCGCACCCAACCCCGCTGGCACAGCGCCAAGATCCAAGAGATGGTTCCAAAGCGACTCGGCCACATCATTTGGAACGAAGAGTTCAACCCCGTCTTCTCCCGTATATCCGGTTGCCGCGACCGTAATGGGCGATTCTCTGAAGCTTGCTGCCACTACCCCAAAGTGCGGGAGATTCTCCACCTCCTTGATGAAAGTGGTGACAAGAAACCGTGCCCGGGGACCTTGCACAGCTATGATCACCCGTTCGGAGGTTACGTCAATTCCAGGCAGCACCGCTAGAACCCTTGAAGTGTTGGACGCATTTGGCATCACATCGAAGACCTCGTCCTGGGTCCACCAAACGATGATGTCGTCGGTCACCGACCCCGTGGACTCTTCCAGCAAATGTGTGTATTGAGCACGGCCCGGCGATATTTTGTTCAAATCATTGGTAAGAGTCTCTTGGAGGAGATCAAAGGCCCGGGAACCCTGTACTCTCACGGTGCCGAGGTGGGAAACGTCAAAAATGGCGACGTTGCTCCGAGTTGCCATATGCTCTGCGATAGTTCCTGATGGATACGACAGAGGCATCTCCCAGCCGCCAAACTCCACAATCTTGGCGTTCAGCCGGTGATGGCTGTCATAAAGTGCAGTTCTTTTTAATGTCACCTCAATAACTTAGTTCTCAAGAAATCTCTTGGTGGCTGTTGGTGACTTTCGAATCGATGGGACTCAGAGCTTAACTGGACTAGATATCTCACGCAGCTCGGCTTCAACGGGCGCTAAGTCGGCTTGGCTAAATTGCAAGCCGCTGTTGGCCTGGCACGATGCTTCTGCCCTGAGAAGCCTCGCCACTTTCGCTAGACGTGTAGTTCATAGCTATTATTGCAGCGTCAAGTTCATTGACGATCTCTTGGAGCGAGAGCACGATGGACATCACGAGCTGCCCGCCTCTGAGGAGGTTGATCAACTCTTCACCGGTTCTCACCAGGACTGTTCCGGGACCCACAACCAGAACATCCGCGTTGGATAGATCCTCTTTGAGATTCGCTCTCAAATACTCTACCGCTCTTCGCGCCGCCTGAAGTGATATTCCGCCTGATAGGAGGTGCTTTATCACCTTGAGTTCGAGAATGTCGCGATACGAGTACGATCTTTGAGTACCGGAGCCATGTGCATCAGCTATAGAAGGACGGACCAAGCCAGTACGCGCCCAGTAGTCGAGCTGACGGTAGGTAATTCCCGCCAACTTGCACGCTTGTTGACCTCTGAAACCGAGGGGTGCTTCCATGCCGTCTCCTACACTAGCGTAGTTACATTGCTGCAGCAGTAAGTATGACAGATCTAGATGCTAATGCAAGTATCTGAATACAAAAACTCCCAGAAAAATCCCTAATGCGCTAACCCGAGAAATCCTCAGGCCTCAAGGTATCCAGAAATTCCCGGAATTCTCCCACAAGTTGTTCCGGGCTCTCTTCTTCGATCATCTTCTCGCGGTCTTCATCCATGATCTCGGCAGAGATTCCCTCGCTCTCAAGGAGATCGTCGGCTACATAGATTGGTGCTGGAATTCGGACTGCTAGGGCTATGGCGTCTGAAGGCCTAGCTGAGATGTGATAGGTTTTGGTCCCGCGCACAATAGTGAGTTCAGCGTAGTACGTGGCGTCGCGAAGCTCGGTGATGATCACGCTGACCAACTGCGAGCCAAGCTCTTCAATTACATTTTTCATCAGGTCATGGGTCATCGGTCTTGGAGTCTCGATCTCCTGCACAGCAAATGCTATCGCAGTAGCTTCGGGTGCGCCGATAAAGATCGGCAGTGTTCGCTTGGGCTTAGCCAGCTCCTGGAGCAAGAGCACGGGAGTGTTAGATCTTAGATCTACACGAACTGCGGAAAGCTCAACTTCTATCATTCGAAAGCTCACCTCCTGCCGCTAATGCTGGCGCTGAGGCCTAATCCCAGAATACGGCTCCAGCCGCTGTATTTTTCCAGCTATCTCTAACTATAAACCTAATCACTCTCAATGTTCATCAAGTGCGCTTCTGACACTGCCATAAAGGGCGGGGAAAGATTGAATTCTAAAGGGGTCAGTCGTGGCTTGTTGAGTAAAGCGCCTCATATAAAGCGGACTGGCGTGATGACGCCGACCCAAAGAGGTTCCAGCATGACCTCTCGGACTAGCTGATCAGCTTCTTATGCAGAGAGAAAGAGATCAATAGCGGTAAGGTTGAAGCCGGTTCAAGACTTCAAGATCTTTTCGATCGCCCGCTCCAGGAGAAGTGTGCGGAATTGGGCTCCGAATTCACCGAGCTGTGTTAACGCAGCTTCAGCTCTGTTCCTGGACTTCTGGGTCTTATTGGCCAGGATCGGCAAGATCACCTGCTCAAGGAAGGAGGCCTCCCGTTCGGCGGAGACCTTGTACATTTTGAGATGCCTGGCTTCAAGACCGAATCTTGC
Source organism: Actinomycetes bacterium (assembly GCA_021792075.1). GTDB lineage: Bacteria > Actinomycetota > Acidimicrobiia > Acidimicrobiales > Acidimicrobiaceae > SCQM01. Next base: position 4,127 of record JAJYVK010000186.1, read on the forward strand.
AAACTCCTTGGCCAGCACCGCCAACGCAAGATCTGCCGCGGAATATACTTGCTGACTCCTGACGCTGGTTGGATTCAGCAGACCGTACGTTGTCAGATCTTGAACCTGTACAAGGCTAAGGTCTGCTTGTTCTGCAATGTCGCGTGCCGTGAAGGAGTTCTTAGGAAAGCCCGCCTCTCCAACATCGGATTCTTGGTCATCGCCTTCCAATACGTTGGTCGAAAGGTCGCCAAAAGCGCGAGCCTCGTCAAGGTGCTCGGCAAGCGAGGAATTTGTGGGCAGCGCAAATAGCCTCGGTCTCCTAGCACCAGAGGGGGTGCCGTTGTCCTCGCCGTTTTGATTGGAGGAAAGCTTTTGGGTTTCGACGCCGCTGTTTGCAGACTTTGTCGCGGAGTCGTGCGCGCCTGCCGACCCATTTTCGGAATATCCCGATGACGGTTTCGCACCAACTGAGTTGGCTCGGGTGGCTGAGGCGGCAGCGTTATTGACACGTCGGCCTACTGAAGGCCGGCCACCACTTGCGCCCTGAAGAGCACCATCCTTACCGTCAACTTTATGGTTAGACCTTTCATACTGCCTCGAAGGCACAGGATCCATTACAGGGTCTCCGAAGATGTCTCGTTCAAATTTAGAGGACTTTGCCTTTTGGTCTCTTGCGAAAC
>JAJYVK010000187.1 GCA_021792075.1 Actinomycetes bacterium
CGACGCGGCCCTCGATCTATAACAGCTGAATTGCAGAGAAGCAGTGCCAGTTGATACAGCCACGATAAAAAGGGGCTCTTTGGCCAGTTCTGGTATAGCTATCACCGCTCTTGCACAAGCCGTCATTCCCAGCTCATCTCTTTGTAGATTGCCCTTTCGACGAACGAACACGGCCCAGTCGGTAGACGCCACCTTGCCCAATGCAAAAATATTCGCTGCTAGAGAAGCCGTGGCTAAGTGCGCATATGCGAACCCAGGTACCCAGGGAGGCTCAAATCGCGATCCACGCCAGTTGACCCTTTGGCTACTTCTCTACTCATGCCTCCTTGACCTGCGTTCCCCGTCAAAACGCCGCTAGCAGTAGCCTGTTACGGCCCGAAATACCGTGGGCTCTCTGCCCTGCTGGCACACGATTCAAACCGATCAGCAAGCCCTTCTGCAACGTTGTCGACGATAATCATCTGCTAATGCCTCTCAATCACGACCTCAGGCCCAACCCCTCACGCGGTACGGCAACTTGACCACGGAGGTTCCTCATGACAAATGCTGACCATCATGACTTCCCTCTGAAAGGAGCTGGACCTGCGGTGCCTATGTGAGATCTTGAATTTATGGACGTAAAGGGCTCAGATGCAGGCCCGACACCGTTCCCGGATCAACGGCCCTTCCAATTTGGTGGGCGCTTGGCATTGAATGCAGCGTGAAACTCTGCATAGTCCTCACTGTTCATGAGAAGCGCTTGCACCATAGCCTCCAGTTCGAGCGCTCCAGATAGCGGCATATCCAACTCTCTCGATAGAAGCGACTTCGTCTGCGCATACGCAAACGACGGTCCAGTCGCAAGGCGCTTTGCCAAAGCGTTGACCGTCTCTTCGAGGTCGGCGTCATCAACCAGCTGCGAAACGAGCCCAAACTTGTCCGCAGTCTCCGCGTCGATCGTGTCGCCGAGCATAAGCAGCTGGGTGGCACGGCCAAGGCCCACTATCCTCGGAAGCAGATAGGCCGAACCCATATCAGCGCCAGCCAGGCCAACCTTCGTGAACAGAAATGCAAACTTTGCCGAGCGCGACAGAATTCGAAAGTCCGACGCCAGCGCAACCACAGATCCGGCGCCAGCAGCGATCCCTTGGATCTGTGCAATTATTGGAATCGGGCACTCCCTCATTGCCTTGACAACACTTCCCGTCATGCGGGTGAAGTCGAGAAGCTCATCAGGGCGCATCTTGAGGAGTTCGCCAATTATCTCGTTCACGTCCCCGCCAGAAGAGAACGCTCGTCCCTCGCCGCGGATGACGATGACACGAACATCACCGCGAAGAGGCATCTCGTGAAGGAAGTCGCGCAGGTCTGCATAGCTCTGGAAGGTCAGGGCATTGAGCTTGTCCGGCCGATTCAGGGTAATGGTCGCTATCTGGTCTTTGATGTCAAGCTGGAAGTGCTCCGACTTGTCAGTAAATGGTATGGTTCCGCGGAACAAAGCCATTTCGTGTTGCCTCCTTGTCTCAGTGGTTGTTTGTTACTGCTGCTTGCTGGAATTTGGTCTGAACAGTGATCTGCCGATAATCGTGCGCTGCACCTCTGAAGCGCCCTCGTAGATGCGCGTAGCGCGCACTTCTCGATAGAGGTGCTCCAGCAGATGACCGCGCACGAGACCACGGGCTCCGTGGAGCTGGACCGCCGTGTCGATCACGAACTGAGCGGTCTCGGTGGCATATAGCTTGGCCATCGCCGACCTCTTGGTTATCTCGTAGGGTGAGGCGCCGCTGTCATATGCCGACGCAGCAGCATATACGAGCAGCCTCGACGCCTCGAGCTGGGTCGCCATGTTCGCAAGTGCGTGAGCGACCGCCTGCTGATCGGAAAGATATCCCCCGAATGCCTTTCTCGAGGCCGTGTAAGAGATCGCAGCATCGAGCGCCGCCTGGCCCATTCCCACTGCGAATGCTCCGACACTGGGACGGAAGAGGTCGAGGGTCTTCATTGCAACCCGAAACCCCCTGTCAATCTCTCCCAAGACCTCCCCTGGGTCGACCCGAACAGCGTCGAAGGTGACGGTGCCAATCGGGTGCGGGGCCACCAGATCGATATGCTCGCCCCCAACCCCCTCGCGCGCAGCCGGAACTGCAAAGGCCGTAACGCCCCGTGCTCCAGCCCCTGGGGTGGTGCGGGCAAAAACGGTGTAGATATCTGCCTCGGGCGCGTTGGAAATCCAGATCTTTTCCCCGGTGAGCCGCCAGCCATCGCCATCGGGCTCAGCTTGGAGCTCGAGGGCCGCAGCATCCGAACCGGCCACGGTCTCGCTCAGGGCAAAGGCAGCAACCGCGGTGCCGGCCGCGACCTGTGGAATCCACTCCTCGACAAGCTCTTGGCTCCCAGACTGGAGAATCGGGTAAGAGCCCAGCCCTTGAAGCGCGAGGGCGGTCTCTGCCTCGGTATTCACCGATGCCAAAGACTCGCGCAGGATGCAGAGCTCCATCGCAGCAGCCTCACGGCTCTGCATGCCCGAGCTTGACTTGGGGAAAAGACCTTGGAGCAGGCCATGGCGCCCCATCGCCTCCAGCAGCGGACGGTTGACGGAACCGGGATCGCCTTTCTCCGCTAAAGGGATGAGTTCGGTTCTGGCTATCTCCCGGACTTCCTCCATCCGCCGCTGCTGCTTCTCGCTGAGCGCGAAGAGTCCTTGCGTGGAAGCTGCAATACCATCAGAGTTTGAACTCATGTTGCACAGACCTTTCAACCAACCATCGTCAGACCACCGCTGACACTTATCACCTGTCCGGTTACATACGATGCCTGCTCTGATGCCAGAAATGTCACGACATTCGCAATCTCCACGGGATCTCCCAACCGGCGGAAGGGGATGGCCCGGACGAGCGCCTCCTGAATCTTCTCCGGCTGCATCCGCAGAAGTGGGGTGTCGGTGGGTCCGGGCGCAACGCAGTTCACGTTTATGTTATGGCGCGCCATCTCTCTCGCGAGCGACTTGGTGAACGCAATCACACCGCCCTTAGCTGACGCGTAGACCGTCTCACCCAAACTGCCTACGCGTCCGGCGTCACTCGAAACATTGACGACCCATCCGCGCTTGCCCCCCTCTACCAGCGGAGGAAGAAAGGTGTGGCACATGTTTATGTTACCCATCAAATTGAGCGCAATCACCTTGTCGATGAAGTCAGGCTCATTGGAGAGAAAAGGCGCTCCGATGTTCCATCCGGCGCCGTTGACAATGATGTCGCTGATGCCCAGCCCCGCTTCAACCTCAGGGCGAAGACTTTGGATGCTTTGACGGCTGGTCACGTCTACCGCGAATGCCTTGGCGACACCTCCACTTTTGTTGATAGATTCCGCCGTTTCCTTGGCAGCGTCAAGATTGATGTCCACCACCGCCACCTCGGCTCCCGATTCCGCCATGACCAAGGCCACTTGGCGCGAAATGCCCGATCCCGAACCAGTGATGATCGCTCTATGTCCACTTAGATCAATTTTCATTTCTCTACCTTTCCGCAACGAATGCTCTCAGACGCTGTTCGGCCTCTCTAGACAGATGCAACGCCTTTTGCTCAAATAGCTCGCTGGAATAACCGTCCCCGGTTCCCAAACGATTGATGCAACGCTTTATCGCAGGTTGTGCTGGTCCCGCAACCTCCAAAAGCATCTCTGTCACCCCGGCGACACGGACGTCAAGCTCCGAGTCCTCCACGAACCATTCGACAATTCCCAGCCTTTCCGCTTCGTATCCGTCGATCAGCTCGCCGGTTAAGATGAGGCGCATGGCCCGGCCCCGCCCGATCAAACGCGTCAGACGCTGAGTGCCGCCACCAGCGGGAAGAAGTCCGATGCGAACCTCGGGGAAACCAATCCGTGCGGTTGCAGCGGCTATCCTCAGATCGCAGGCGAGCGCCAATTCGAGCCCTCCTCCTGTGACCGCCCCCGTCAGGACTGCAACGGTCGGCATCGGGAGCTGTTCCCATGCGAAGTAGGCGTTCTGTATCCGGCGGGCAAATGCGTCCAGACTGGAAAAATCATTCGTCTCAAGGGCGGATACCATCTGTTTGATGTCCCCTCCCGCGGAAAAGTGTCGGCCGGCTCCTCTTACGACCACCAGAGCGGGATTCAACTCTTTGATCTCGTGGAGCACAGAGTCGAAACTGTCTAGAAATGCGTTGTCCACTGCATTGACGGGAGGGCGGTCTAGCAGCAGAGTCGCCACGCGGTCCTCAACCTCTAATTTGAGCACCTTTGCAATTCCTCCCTTGAATAATCATTCGGATCGATTGAACCGTCATTCAACTCTAGCAAAAGAGCTCTCTAACTTTAAAATCCGATCATTGTAAATTCCCAATCCCATCCGCCGTCAGACTGACACCGCTCGTGGCACCTAGACTGCCACCGGTTGAACTGGCAACTGCTCTTCCACGTCGACGGGTAGATAGCCTGCCTTTTGAATCTCAGGCCTACACTGGCACGTCACGAACTCCGACTACTCAGCTGGCGCACTCTCTGCAATCTGTTGACGAAGCTGGAACCGCTTCACCTTTCCGGTTGCCGTCTTTGGAAGCTCATCTACGAAGAAAATCTCCCTTGGCCGCTTGAATGCCGCCATCCTCGCCCTGCAATGCTGCTCAAGCGAGGCGGCTTCGAGAATCTTTCCCGATTTTGGAACTACGAAAGCCACCGCTGTCTCGAGGCCGGTTATGGTCCGGGCACCAACCACCGCCGCTTCGAGTACACCGGGATGCTCGGTCAAAACTGACTCCACTTCAGCC
>JAJYVK010000188.1 GCA_021792075.1 Actinomycetes bacterium
GAACCAGTGACAAAGGAATTAGTCGACTACCTCAATGCAACGACGTTTCCCTACTCCTTGCTGGATTTCACGGAGCGAGTGAGAATGTGAGGTCTATAGATCCATCTGGGTTCCAGCAGTTGGCAAACGTATAGACCCCAAAGGATTCAAGGTGTGGTCTAGCCGACTCCATCCACTGGCTTTTGTCGCGGTCATTCGGGTGCGCCACCATAGATGCCTTTTTCTTAACCTTTTCAATGACATCGTTTCGATTGGCAAATACTGCTGCAGTGGCTATCTGTCCAAGAACCAGAGGCACTTTGCCCACGATTCCATCGATTTCTCCAGTAGGTTTGAATGATCCTCCGTCGACAATTGCTACCCAAGGGACGTTGAACGCCATTGCAATGGCGAGAAGCACGTCTAAATGGTCATCTGCTCCAAAAAGGTGGAAATGTACCACATCGCTTGCAGCTTTGTTCTGGCTATATTGCGAGTACCAGGCTTGATAGGCGACGAATTCAGACTGACCTGAAAGCAGCACAAGTCTTTCGACAAACGGGATTCCAAGAACTGAGGGTTCAGCTGCAAATTCTTTGGCAACCTTTGACCGGAGACCTTGTGCAAATGCTGCCTTGACCAAAGGCTGATCACCATGGCCGTTGTCTTCGAAGTGAAGGCTATGTCCTGTGAGCGATGGCAGAGAATACACGCGACTTTCTAGATTTTCGTCAAGCGCGACTCTCTTCGCGAGATTCGAATAATCGTCATTATTGGTTTTGCTCGGAAAGAGTCCGGGAGCGTGGGAAGTCACGATGTACTGCGCTTCGGCGTTTTGTAGATTTTCGATAAATCGTTTCTGAAGCGTCGGGTGTAGTCGAGCCATTGGCTCATCCAGGAGAACTACTGAGTCTGGTTCGCTGGCCAGAAAAGTACTGAGTCTTATTAGTTCAGCTACGCCCGAACCAGCCTGGTCGGCAAATACCTCCTGAAGCGGTCCCTGATTTGTTTTTCTGCCTTCGTTGAGTCTTTCAACGAAGGGTATGAGCGTGAACCAGTCCTTGAGAATTGGATTCTGATTTGTTACCTCAGTCGCCTGCTGTCCCGCCGCCATCGTAGCATTTTCTACGGATGGGGAGTTAGTGCGTCCTGGCGATAAACGCAACCCGAAGTTTTCGCCGTTTCTGAAGGAACCGAAGATCCCTTGAGCCCTCAAGAATCTGGCTCTATGCTCCGGAGCACCGTTTTGCCATCTATACAGCTGTTCTAAGTATCTCGGAATTCTCGCCTTTTTGACGCTAAAAATTGGAGCGTTACCAATGGCGAGCGACTCAGCGGTCACTTCCAGAGGGTGGCCCAGAGGTGCATCTTCCGCATCAGAGAAGACTTTTGTCTGAAATAAGGAATCCAGTACATGGTGAAAGCCATAAGCACGCTGTGCCGCATCTACCATTGGGTACCAGTTGTAACTTTCCAAGCGCTTATAGAGATCGCCTACAACAGGAAATTCCCTTATGAGATTTAGAAGGTTATAGTTCTGTACGAGGATCTGAACGAGTTCGTTTCCACTTGGCATGAGATCGTCAAATGAAACACCGTCCGAACCACTTTGGCGGAACTTCGATCCAATTGTAGGGGTGGTGGGTTGAGAGGATCTGGTTGCACCGAGCACCGACATATAACTGAAGTACGGTCCTGAAAGCAACCATTCGAAGGTCACCTTACTCTCTGGACCAGTGCTGTAGCTCAGTTGCCACTGATCTGAACTGCGAGCGCCATGCTGCAGGTGTATGCATCCGGATGTCAGCCAGCCAGGGATCTCAGATGCCAACGCCATGGCTATTAGATCGTTCTTTTCATCGAGACTGAGTTGATTGTTGCTCATCCAAGACTCATAAAGGGAGGAGATTATTGCCGCACGGATAAAGGACTCGATCTCCATCCTTTCGATTTCGGAAGAAAAATCGACACCTAGAGTAATCTCGGACGGTTTGTCTTGGTGTGCGAAGTGCGTTCGATTCTGTAGCTCAAGGGTCTGGGGTGTGACGACAGGATAGTTCCATGCACGTGATACGGTACTAGTTATCACGTCTCGAACGGTATCAATTGCCCGAATAATGTTTGTCTTGCCTCCGCCGTTGGGTCCAATGAAAACAGTCAAGTCGTTGTCGAACTCAATGCGTTGATGTGTAGGTCCAAATGACAGGTAGTTGCTTATCTCAAGAAATTTGAATTTCACTAGTCTCCCTTTTGCTTTTTACTGGGCCGGTCTGTCGAATAGCTAGAGCCCTAATTTTGGTAGATTCTCTGTGATCTCAACCGTTCCGATACTCACGGTCACTAGCTTTTTGATCAAGTCGACCACGTACCGGTCGTCGCCCACTTCTTTGCTCCACTCATTCGCATTATTGACTATTCCGCTGTCTTGATCCGTCCTGATGCCATAGCCGGTGTTGTTGTCCATCAGCCATTCGAGTGCGGATTTGCCATTCACTTGGTATCGATGAGCCTCAGGCGGAATACCAGCGAGTTCCAAGGTCTCGTTATAGATAATGCGAGTCTTGTCCGAGCCAGCAAAACGAAGCTTTTCAAGCCAGTAACTGACTGGTCGCGTCTTCTCAACCTCTTCAAGAGGGAAGGGCTCAATGCTCTCATAACCACAGTGAAGTTCACCAAGCTCACTCCCGGCATTGGCAAACGCCCAGAAATCATCGGGATATGGAATACGAGGCAGCATTCGGCGAAGATCTTGTTCGAAACGTTCATGGTACTCAGGTGAGTGGAGCACCCCGTAGACATGGTAGAAGATGTCGTCTTTGGTGATCGACTTGTCTTGATACTGCTTGCGGTAATTAGACAAAGCCTCCTCGGTGATTGCATCTTCCCTTACCCAGGAGCTGTCCGGGCTCTCGGTGGCGTCAAACAACCCTGCCGACTCCTTCGGATCCGGTCGGCGGTACCAGTATCGAGGGAAACACTGACTCTTTGATATCACCTCAAGGTCAGGCAGAAGATTTATCATCAGTGCCGAGAATGGCTTGGTCGACCCAGTCCCGGTAACCGCGATAACGAGGTTCTCGTGAGCTGAGGTGGGATAGATGCTTTCCTTGTAATACTCATTTATATCTCTGTCGTAATATAACCAGCGCTTCATAAATGGCCGATAGACAGCAATCGCATAGTGGCATGCGTCGTGCGCGATGAACTTATTTCTTGAAAGGCTTGAGATCAAATCGCGAGTCCATTTGATCTTTCTGGGATCAGTTTCAATGAGTCCTCTGGCTACGGCATCTCTTTGAGCTTGTCTTCCTTCCGTGGCAGCAATCACCTGGCCGTAGCGCTCTAAATGCTCGTTGTATATCTCAATCATGCTGAGCACGTTCTTAGTGAGGCTCTTCTTTGAGAAGTTATAAACCCAGGTGTCTCGGTTTGTTTGTATTCCATTTGATCTGATCTTGAAGATCGCCCCAACTCCATCATTGAGCGGTACCAGGCTGTCGAACTCCCTGCTTCTTTGGTTGATCCAGTCGCCTGCAGTATTAGGCGACACCCTCGTCCATTCGATCTGTTCAATCGAACCCAGGTTCCGAATCGTTGCCAGCTTCGCTTCTCTCGTAAGGTAATCTCCGATATCGTTGTAAAAGATCTCCGCCGTACCCTCATGGCTAGGATCTTTCACTGCAACTAGAACAGCTATTCCGTTCCGTGACCCCGACCCGAAAATCTTCCCACCTTCTTTGCGGCTGAGTTCGCCTGAAGTGCGTTGATTCCCCCTCAAATTGAATACGTACAGGCTTGAGTACTCTTCTATAAGGGACTTTCGCACACCATCCGCGCTGTTGCCGTCGATAAAGGAGTTGTTTGTCACAAACGCAACTACACCTTTGTCACCGATTCTGTCGCTCGCCCACCTGAGTGCCTGGAACTCAGAGGCGTGGAGGCTGTTTCTGTTGGTTGCGGTCGACCTGGCTGCATAGGTGTCTCTGATTCCAGGACTCCTTGTATGGAAATGAGAATTACCTGGTAAATGCGCACATTGGGGTTGTAAAAGTAATATAATATATGTATGGTATATGGTCTTTTTGTGGCTTCGATTGTGATCTGCTGAGATGGCAAAAAGGAGCGCTCATCCCAAGAGTCCACCGCTTCACCTGGTGCCCTTTGGTGCACGCTCGATCGTTACTGGTGTTGACGTGTTAGAACATGATGACGGCTCCGGGGTGGTGTTTTTGTGGGGGATGGCATCGTGGTACTGGTCAAGTGAAGATATTGCTGCCCGCCGATTGGCCGCTGTACAGATGGCCGAGTCTGGCGCTGCTTCTGTGAAGGCAGTCGCTGTTAGCTTTGGTATCGAGGAGCCCACACTATGGCGTTGGCGTGACGCTTACCGACGCAATGGTACCGCAGGACTCTTGCCAAAGAAAATGGGACCAAGACATGCTTCCAAGCTCACCGGAGATACCCTTGGCGAGATTGCTGAGCTGCGTAAAAAGGGATTGTCACTGCGCTCTATCGGTGAGAGGGTCGGGGTTAGTCACGACTCAGTAAAGCGTGCGCTAAAGTCAAGTTCTGTCACATCAACACCGCAGCTGACCGACACCGGCCTCGTCCCGCTGGCAGTTCCGAAGGATCGCAGCAGCGAACGTAAGGCGGCCAGTGAAGGGATGCTTTTAGAAGCTGCTCCTGTTATCTGTCAAGGTGCATCGCTTCCCTTGGTGGGTTCACTTGTGATTCTTCCTGGCCTTGTCCCCACCGGCCTGTTGAACGCCTTCTCATCGG
>JAJYVK010000189.1 GCA_021792075.1 Actinomycetes bacterium
TCGCGACGGATACGGCCAGACGGAGACGACAGCCCAGATCGGCAACACTCCCTCACAGCGCATAGAACTCGGCTCAATGGGCAGACCTTTGCCCGGATACGTGGTTACTCTCGTGGATCCGATTTCGGGAGAGCCCTCATCCGACGGTGAAATCTGCCTGGACCTCGATACTGATCCAATAGGACTGATGGTGGGCTACCGTGACGACCCCGAACTCAACCAGCAGGCGATGAGAGACGGCCGGTACCACACCGGAGACGTGGCCTCGCGAGACAGCGATGGGTATATAACCTATGTTGGACGGACAGACGACGTCTTCAAGGCCTCGGATTATCGGATCTCACCATTCGAGCTGGAAAGCGTCCTGCTGGAACACGATGCAGTCGTCGAAGCTGCTGTTGTTCCCTCGCCAGACCCAATCCGCCTTGCGGTGCCCAAGGCGTATGTCACACTAGCAAAGGGCTGGTCTCCCGATAGACAGACGGCTCTGGAGATACTCCGCTACGCCCGCGAAAATCTTGCCCCCTACAAGCGCATCAGACGCCTTGAATTCGCCGAGCTCCCGAAGACGATCTCTGGCAAGATCCGCAGAGTCGACCTTAGAGCTCGCGAGAACCAGATTCACTCCAACAACGCAAAGGTCGAAGGCGAATTTTGCGACGACGACTTCTCTGAGCTCCGCTCATAGCGGGCTCTGGTTCGATCTGATCAAGAGTTGAAGCGATTTCACTTCTAGTCTTGCCGGCTAGCGCCTTTGGGAACCGCATGGAAGGGGGCCAGGAGCGCAGAGTCCGTCCGGCGCTAGACAAACATGCCAAGGCTCCACAATCAAAGAGATCCAAGCGTCGAAAGACGGCCGCCTCTAGTGGCACCGCTGCAGGCAATTCCGCCAAAAGAGCTCGCTAACGGTGCGGAGGCAATTCGTGACGTAGCCCGAACGAAAGCGATGGTCGCATTGATCAGGGCAGGCTGTCAGAAGAGCTGGCTTGGCCAGTGCCTTTCAGAAACCAAGCCGCTCCCAACACGCTTGCCAGACTGGCGACTCCAAGTCCCAAGATGAGTGTCGGCAGAACTACGAAGGTGACAAGTGTTCCGAAAAGCAACGGTGCGGCAACCTGCACCGCCCGGTTCACCGTGGTCCGCAAACCGACAGCGAGCCCCTGATCCCTCACCGGCGTGGCCTTGGCCAGCAGACTTATCAATGCCGTCTGAGAGATTCCGTTTCCAACTCCGAACACCACCATGCAAGCGGCTTGCACCAGAATTGAAGAAGAAAGCGGTACCACCGCAAACACCAAGGCCATTCCAAAGAGACTGGCATAGAGCAGTCCATCAGTGTCGAATCTGCTGTGCAACTTTCCGGTCAGAGCAGCTGAACCTGCGCTCGCCGCCGAGCCCAGAGAAAGTACTATGCCGATATCGAGCGGATTCCAGCCCAAATGATGCAGGAACACTACGTAGAACGAGTTCCTGATTGCAATGAGGGCAATACGGACAATAGATCCGATCAGCATGAGACGGATCGACGGAAGCACAAGAAGCCTGAACGCACGCCCAAAATTCTGACTATGCGCTGCACCTTGCACCTGAGCATCCTGAGCTGCTTCCCGCTTGGCAGGACGGCCTACCACATCGCGTGTACTAACGGAGAATGCCACCGCAGCGATTGCGACTGCGGCCACAACGAACGTGGCTCTCATGCTGGTGCGCGTGATCAAAAGGCCGGCCAGAAATGGACCACCAAAATTCCCAACCTGGGCAGACACGCTCAACCACCCAATCCTGTGTGCCCTCCGGTTGGTATCAGAGCGTTCTCTCGTGACCGATGTCTGAGCTCCGATCCAGGCTGAAGACCTCCCCAGACCAGCGATCATCTGCCAGAATCCAAAAAGCCAAACGTTGCCGATCGAGATGCTGAGCAATGTTGCGATGCCAGCTGAGATCGCTCCGATGAGAACAATGGTGTGGCTTCCCAGTCGATCCGCAGCCGCTCCGATCGGAATCGCGAAGATCATCGGGGCTATTGAAACAGCCGCGACGTCGACACCTAGAGCGAACGGGGATCCATGCAGCTGTATAACCCACAAAGGGATGAGCAACATGACCATCGATTGTGAAGTTCGCTGTCCGATACCAATGCTGAACACGAGATTTGCAGAGCGACGAGCGATGGCGAACCCCCTTGATCATTACTCCCCTACGCATTTACCAACGGCAATCATATTGCTATTTTGCAGGCTTAGTCATCTGTACGGCCACTACAGTTTGTGCAGCATCCGATCTTTTGCCCGATTAGATCGGACCCAAAAGCATCGCGGTCAATCGAGTTTAATGCTGAATTTCCAGCAGTGAACATTTGGAACGGAGGCATCTTTAGAAGAGACAACGGAGGCGCTATAAACGGAGTTCTCTCTGATAAAGCGACAGCGTATACTCGTCGAAAGCAACCAACCGGACCAGCATAACTATCTTGGACTCCAAACCCTTCAAGGTCTGCACCGCAACATGTGCCGCCTCCTCGGGAGGATAGCCGTAGATTCCTGTGGAGATGGCTGGAAAGGCAATAGATGCCGCCCCCAACACCTCAGCGACCTCTTTGCTTCGCCTATAGCATGAGGCCAAAGCCTCGGCCTCCCCGTGTCTGCCGTCGCGATATCGCGGACCCACGGCATGTATTACCCATTTTGCCGCGAGCCCAAAACCTGGCGTTGCCTTTGCATCACCGGTCGGACAGCCGCCCAATCTGGCGCATGCTTCATGCATTTGATCAGCACCAGCCGCACGATGAATGGCGCCGTCGACTCCCCCACCGCCTGCAAGTGCCGAGTTGGCGGCATTGACTACAGCGTCCACCTGCTGCTTCGTGATGTCACCAATAACTGCTTCGATCCTCATGGATACTCCACTATGCATCGTCAACAATATTCTAAGAACTCAGGACTTCCAACAAGCGGAGTGCCGCTTTGGTTCGCTGCAGATTCTAAGCGGGACATAGAACGCCATTTTGCTTCGACCGCTGCAGCTCTCGCTCAAATAGAATGCCTTTTTATAGGTTGATACCGAAGGCGAGCAGCTCCTCGAATCTGCTGCCACCAAAACCGACGTATCGCTGTCGGCGAGCTTTACACGGCACCTTAAGCCTTGCGTTCTTTGCCCTCGACAAGGTATGGTGTGCCGCCCCAGACATGATGACCGATTTCTCGGAGACATTCCGGCTAAATGCGCGCGGACGAATCCCTTATCTGCCGGCCTGATTTCGTCGCAGAGATAGGGCGTCCAAAGTACCTCTTGTGACACTGTCTTACAGTGAATGGCCCAGGTAGGTGTGGCGGGTCGAGATTTCACCTGCGGGATTCCCCACTTGACTGCAAAAAGCCGGTATAATTCCGAGAAACTCTATGGTTCTCTTGATTGCAGGTCGACGAAGACAATGCGACAGATACGCCGGAATCGAATCAGAGGACCCTAGCTGTAAGCGAAAGGGGAGAACATGGGCAGGATAATGACTGAACGGCGAGTTGTTGCCGCCGCTATTCAGGGAGTGATCGTGACTGCACTTGTTATCGGCGGTACCACTCCGGCTTTCGCTGCGAAGCCCTCTGGTCATGGTGGTGGTGGGACCGCGACTCCGACCGGCAACGATGTCTCCTACCCACAGTGTGGCAAGAGCCTTCCCGCGAGTCCCGCGTTTGGCATCGTTGGCGTGACTGGCGGGCTTGCCAACGACCTCAACCAGTGTTTCGGGCCATCGTCTTCGTATCCGAGCTACACCGAGAGCGAACTGTACTGGGCAGTTGCCGACTCGGTCGGAGGGACAAGCCAGCCCAAGACTTCGCTGTATGTCAACACTGCCGATCCTGGGAACGTTTACAATGGCACCGTGATCGCAGATTGGCCCACATCGGGAAGCACTCCCTACGGTTCGTGCAATACGACGAACGTGACGCTCACAAGCGGCACTTACACTGTCGGCGCTAACTCCAATGCCTGCGCATGGCAGTACGGATACAACAAGGCAACTCAGGACGCAAGCTGGCTCGGATCAGCAGCGACCGCGATCAACAGCCAGTCACCTCCGGTCACGGTGTCCGGAACTGCGGCGACCTATCCTTGGTGGCTCGACGTCGAGACGGCAAACACGTGGCAGTCAGACACGGCGATGAATGTCGCCGACCTCCAGGGCATGATTGCAGGTCTTCAGGCCGCAGGAGCTGCCAAGGTCGGCGCGTATTCGACTTCCAGTCAATGGGACACAATTACAGGTGGCACTAGCTCCGCTTCCGGCTCACTCTGGCAGATTCCTGACTGGATTCCCGGAGCACAGAATCTTTCCGGCGCTGAGGCGAACTGTCAGCAGGTGTCTTTTACCGGTGGCATGGTCACGGTGACGCAATGGTTCAGCCGTCCCTACGACAGCGACTACGCCTGTTGAGACCATGCCCTTGAGATGTTCTCACGACAATCTCATGCAACTTGCGCCTCCGAGTTTGTATTCTCGCCTCAACCAATGGCTCGTTTTTAAACGGGTCTTCCGGTCACTTCTCCGGCAACAACTCAATCCCCCCGTGTGTACAAGGGCCCACCTTTAGTGCTGATGCAGACTATTCTCTGAGGGTCTCTGAGGGCACCCGATCCGGTTGGTCAGTGACCCAAAATCGACTCCCGCCAGCCCCCAGATATCGACCACGTTCATGCCGGTCGATTGCACGCGTCTTCAATAAC
>JAJYVK010000190.1 GCA_021792075.1 Actinomycetes bacterium
TTGAGTCCAGCGATCGGTACGAGGATGCGCTTGCCGATCCGGATGCAGGGAATCTCGCCACGGGCGACGGCCTCGTAAGCGAACGCACGAGAGATGCCGAGCGCCGTTGCCGCTTCTTCGACGGTGAGGGTCA
The DNA here is from genome assembly GCA_021792075.1 of Actinomycetes bacterium. Taxonomy (GTDB): domain Bacteria; phylum Actinomycetota; class Acidimicrobiia; order Acidimicrobiales; family Acidimicrobiaceae; genus SCQM01. The sequence continues at coordinate 134 of JAJYVK010000190.1, forward strand.
ACCGGAGGATCGGCTCGTTCGGGATGACGGAGATCATGTCGACTCGCCTGCGCCTTCGAGCAACCGCTGCAAGGCCACCTTCGGAATAAGGATGCGCCGACCAATCCGGATGCAAGGGATTTCGCCACGGGCGACTGCTTCGTAGGCGAAGGTGCCGGAGATACCGAGGGCGATGGCCGCTTCTTCGACGGACATCGTCAAGCGCTGTTCTGGTCGGTCCGTGATGACCGGCCCGACGGTGCGCCCTTCAACATGAAGCTCTTCCCAAGAGAGGATGGCGACGGCCTCGTCGAACACGTCGCTGTGCTCGTCCCACCATGGCCCTTGGGTGAGCGTGACGGTGCCGACGGTCTCGCTGTTCTGTAGCTCGGGGAGATCGTCGTCGGCCATGGCGTCCACTACCCGGCGCTTGGCAACGCAGCCGGTTGCTTGACGTGGCGCTTCGCCTTGGGTAGTTGTTTCTTTGGACCAAGGACTCCGCCCATGATGGCGGCGGCTGCACGGTCTCGCTCTTCGATGAGGTGGCTGTAGACCCACAAGGTCAAGGAAGGGTCCGAGTGGCCGAGCCGGTCGGCAACAGTCCGGACGTCCACGCCAGCTCCAATGAGCTGGGTGGCGGTGAAGTGTCGAAGGTCATGAAGCCGAACGTCTGGAGCACCGACCTCGCCCCGGACACGGATGAAGAACGACGTCACGTTGTCGGGACGGAAGGGGGTTTCGGCTTCGACGAAGGGGGAGAAGACGAAGGCATCCGAGGCAAGCGTCGAACCTGCGGCGGCGACCCACTCGTCAACTCGTGCCCGGGTTTCTGTGAGCAACGCAATCCCGAACGGGTCAAGAGCAACCTTCCGGGAGCGTCCGGTCTTGGTGGGCTTCTCCGAGACCCCACCGGGCACAGCAACTAACGAGCGGGAGACGTTCACAATCCCGAGTTGTAGGTCTACGTCGGACCAGCGAAGGGCGCACAGTTCCCCTCGGCGCATACCCGTGAGAGCAGCGAGCATGAGGAGTGGAGCAAGCCGTGGGTCCCGCTTCTCTGCTGCATCGATGACCTTGTGGACGACATCGACGGAGGGAGCCTGCACCTGGTGATGTTCCACACGGGGAGGCTTCGCCCGTTCAGCGATGTTGTACCGGACCCACCCCCAGCGGACGCCTTGGTGGAGGGCGGCGGCGATGATGGCGTGGTGGTTCCGGATGGTCTTCGGCGAGGCTCCGGCGTCCTTCATGGCGCCGTACAGCTCGTCGAGATTCCTGGCCGAGAGACGACTCGGGAGGACCTTGCCAAGCCGTGGCCGGATCGTCGTCTTGATCTGTGCCCGGTAGGTCCGAAGGGTGTTTGGGGAGAGGTCGAGTCGTTCGCACTCTTCAAGCCACTGGTCGAGGAGCTGACCGAGGGTCGCTCCGATCCCGTCCGAGCGGGAAGGAGCCTGCTGGTCGATGAGGTCCCGAAGCGCTTCGTCGGCGGCTCGTGCAGAGCCATGGAAGGTCTTCGAGCGCACCTTGTACTTGTCGGTGACCGGGTCCTTCCCAAGGGAGACCCGCAGCTCCCACACCCCACGCTTGATCTCACGCTTCGATCCACGCACGAAAGCAAGCGTAGCGAGATTTTGGGATTCGCTTTGGGATTTTCGTGGAGGCAGCAGAAGGGAAGGTCCTTGCGGACCGACCCTGACCTGCACTTTCTCTAGTGGCGGGGGCAGGATTTGAACCTGCGACCTTCGGGTTATGAGCCCGACGAGCTACCTGACTGCTCCACCCCGCATCGACCAGAACATTCTATAGCCACAAGATGACCAACTGGCCTGTTCACCATAGATTATCCAGCTGTAGGCTTCGTTGGCGCCTTTGAACTGGTCGTGCTCGACTGATTGGCACTCGCCAAGAGAGCACCAATCTCCGTAACGTCTTTCTGGTACGTACCAAGGTTCCCCGCTCGTAGCGCCGCCTGTGCTTGTTGATAGAGAGCTGATGCCTGCGAGATCAACGACTTGCTAGCGCCAGAGAGCGATCCACCCCCCTGCGTCGTCGTCGAAGACGGAGCAGAAGACGAAACTGCTGATGAACCCTGAAGTCCCGGAATGTTTACATTAAAGACGTCGTGAAGTGCTTGCGCAAAAGTTGGCTCCATCGCAACCTGTGTGTTGTACACCACAATGACCTCCTTCAACTCAGGAAGGGGATTTTGGGCGCTCTCGGTATAGAGAGGACGTACGTACAGCAAGTTCTGACCGATGGGTACGCTTATGACATTTCCTAGTTGAACCTGGGATCCGTGCTGATCCAACAAGCTGATCTGCTGAGAGACCGAAGTTTGAGCACTAATTCGAGCATTTACCAATGCTGGGCCGTCGACTTGGGTTCCTCGTGGAGTTACCAGATCTACCAGCTGGCCATAGTTCTTCGGATCAGCAAGCCCAACGAAAAAGCCCGTCAGGTTCTGCTGAACTTGAGACTGAGACAACGGAACCAGGGCCTCGACGATCGAGAAGTGAGGCGCAGACGATCCTGGGATACGCATCTCCTCATAAACCGGCTGCATTGGGCTCACCTGTGACGAAATTGCAAATCCCTGCGCATTGGTCGTCACCGTTTGACTGAGTGCTGCAGACGGTGAACCGGTCCCTGGATTCTGAGAGAGCGTCCAAGCGTCTCCTGCGCTGTAGAAAGCTGAAGGGCTCACGATGTGATAGCGGCCGTACATTTGCGCTTGTACGGTGAAGAGATCAGACGGGTAACGGAGATGGCTTCGCAGGGCTTGTGGCATCGCAGACATCGGTTTGAACAACCCCGGGAAGGCCTTCTCGTAGACTTGAATGATAGGGTCTGACGGGTCAGTTACGTAGAACGAGACCTTGCCAGTGTATGCATTCGTTACCGCCTCTACGGAGGCCCTCACATAGTTGAAATACTTCGCCAAGCCAGCATTTGGCGATAGAGCAGAGACGTCGGCAGCCTCTCCGTAGGGCAATCTGGACGTCGTCGTATAGGCGTTCTCCATCCAGTAGATCCCCCCATTGGCAATGACTGGGTAAGGATGAGATCCATAGGTCAAGAACGGCGCTACCTGCTTCGCAGCTTGAACGACATTTCTATTGAACATCAAACGAGAGTGCGAATCGATCAGCGATGAGATCAAGATGTTGATATCGCCGAAACGAAGAGAGAAGGCTAACTTACGCAAGGTAGACGAGAGCTGCACTCCACCGCTTCCCTTATAGTGAGTCTCAACGCTCGCCCCAGCGGCATTCTGATAATCAATCTCGGGTTGGAGGGAGTTGGAAATGACATACCCTGAAGACCCAAGTCCATAGTAGACCTGTGGCTGCGTCAACTTTGGTGCACTCGAGGTCGAGCTTGGCGGGAGATCACGCACGATGAATCGAGGGTTTCCTGAGGGGCTGACCTCATTTGCCGGAGCCACCACAGCTCCATAGCCATGTGTGTACTGCAAGTGAAGATTCACCCAAGAGTTAGCGGGCAGGTTCGACGAGTTCAACTGCCTAATCCCAAGTATGACCGGGGTACTTCGGCCATTGATGTCGTATCGGTTCACCGACAGTTCATTGAACTGATAGTAGGAACGAATATCTTGCAGCTTATTGAAGGTCTGCAGCGGAATCGAGGAGTCCCAAAGGCGAACTGCCTGCAAGGTCGATGCGGCCGCTTTTACCTGTGAGCTCGTTAGGTGATCGTTGACCGCGAATGGGACCTGTTTCACATTCGCAATGTTCATGCCGTATCGGGTTGCGGCTATGTTGCGGGCAATGTAAGGGATCTCCTTCGTCCCCTGCGCAGGCTGAACAACAAACTGTTGCACGATAGCGGGGTAGATCGCTCCGAGAACTACCGAGAGAAACGCCCACAGTCCAAGTCCGATCGTAGGGAGGACCCAGCCGCGCCGACGCACGTTTACCAAGAACAGCGCCCCTGATGCAATTGAGATGAAGATGAGGAGGGTCAGCGCAGGGAGCTGTGCATGCACGTCGGTATAGGCAGCGCCTTCAACGTAGCCCCGAGTAGATGTCGTCAGTTCAAACCGGGAGAGATAGTAACCATATGCCTTCACCCCAGCCATGAGAGCGAGAATGACCGACATATGAGCCTTCACTCGAGGGGAAACTCGCGGGGGGCGACCTGAAGTTCGAATGCTCCCGTTGAGATAGTGCGCTCCAGTCGTCAGAATGAAGATCACTGTCAGCGCAAGGAAACTCCAGCGAACCAAAAAGAGTAGGAAGGGTAGATGAAAAACGTAGAAGCTGTAGTCCAAGTGGAACTGTGGATCTTTGATCCCAAATGGAACGCTATTTTGGAAGAGAATCCAGTTCGACCACTCCGACGAAGCCCCACTTCCAACGATGAGAGCGGCTACCAGTGATACCACGATTCGAGGAAGATTAGGGAAGCGACCACGGGCTTGGGCGTATCGCTTGACGATATCGTCGTTCGAGGCGTCGTCTCCTGTGCCACCAGTGATCTTGTCAGCAATCACGAGACTCCCGAGACACGTGACAAAGAACAGAGCTACAAAGACAGCACCGAGCGCCAACTTCGTCAG
>JAJYVK010000191.1:0-4296 GCA_021792075.1 Actinomycetes bacterium
GTGGGTGCTCCCGTCTTCAGGCGGGAGGGGAACGGCACTTCCTCCCTTCTCTCGTACTCGTAACCATCAGCACGCTGGAGCAAGGTGCAATGCTGCCAAGAGCAGTCGACAGTACCAACCCTGAACCATCCGCGACTCCTTACCGCGACTCGTCCTACGTGGACGCCCGCGTGCTTGCCTTTCGGAATCACCGCCCGTACCAAGTCTCCGGTCGCAAATCCATGGACCTGTTTGGTACGTGGCAGATATAAACGGGGAAAGCCGTATTTATCGGTCCTGGTCCGTGAATAGCTTCCCCTCCCCATGCACTCAGCGACGAGAATCGTCTTAGGTACTGCCGCAACGGCATCTACTTCCCCGACGCACAGAGCATCCAGAGTGTGCGACTTTGCCAACCCAAACCGGCTTCGGTTCCACTTGGTCCGTCCACCGGAACCAACCAATACTGGTAGGCCCGACCCCTTCAGCGCTTGATAGAGTGCCCAGCGGGTGGAATTCACAGCGGCGGCGTCTTTGAGCGGAGCTTTCGCTCTGGCCAGAATTTTCTTGAGCACCTCTGGCTTGTTAACAAGGAACTCCTCAACCGGATTACTGCTTTTTGACTGGTTGCACGGGATGCAAGCCAATGTCAAGTTCGACACCCGGTTCGAGCCACCGCTAGACCTCGGACGGATGTGATCGATGTTGAGCGGTGTATGTGTGGCTCCGCAGTAAGCGCACTTGCGTTCCCATTTCTCCAGCAGGTACTCCCGCACTTCATAGCCGAAAAGCTCACCCTGTTGGTACTCGACACCCGAGATCTCCGGGTTCTGCATCTTCTGCATGTCAAATCGCACCAGCTCCTGATGAATGGCTGTCACCGGAGCCCACCGCCTTAGCCGCGCAACCATCGCCATGGTGGAATCGACCCGGTGCCTCAGGCTCGGTGCGAGCCATCCGCTAGGTCTCGTCCGATTGTTGAACCGTGGTGCCCTGTAGCGAAGATTGGCCGAACGCCTTCTGCGCCGGTAGTTGGCCCGCTGCTGCATCTTCTTGTGGATCTGTTGGCCACGGTGCCCGATCTCGATGGAGACAAGGCCCTCGCGCCCGCCTTGATTGTTCGTGAACACTGACACGCCTGTGACCTTCGACCCAGGAGCTATGCCGACCTCGACACCCAACACTTGTGAATCTGCCACCTCCCTATCCACCAATCTGATCACGAACGGGACCAGCCGGTGAACTCTCGCCCGCCCGTCGGCCAACAGCTTGCGCGCCCTCGCCGGTCTGCACGGCTGCAATGGCTGTCCATGCTTGTCCAGCACGAACACGTGTTGTGCTGTTCGTTTCGGTACGGCGATATTTGGTACTACGATGTTGTATGGGGTCGCAAGACCCCGGTCTTCTGCTTGACCAGCCGAAGCTGTTCTTGCAGAGTGATGCTTCTCATCCGAGGTGACGGTTTGAGAAGTCTCCCCTCGACCATGTTGCACACCAGTTGCTCGGATTTGACTCCGAGCGTCCACACCCCGTTTCGTACCTACTCCGGGCTTGTCTGCTGATGTGGATTCAAGAGCAGGGGACTGAGGAAGCATCCCCTGGTCGGTCTTCTCGCTCGTGTGCAACGTAGACACTCTGTTCACCTCCTTGGTGATGTCTTGATCTGGTCAACCGGCCCTATCGGACGGAACCTGTAGGAATTGGCCCTACAAGCCCCCTTCCTTTAGGGTGGAGTGGTTGACACTTCACTCCTTCCCTGTCCCAGCAAAGGCTCGACCGAGGCGTGTGGTCCTTGGGTTTCGTGAGTGATATTGCCCCGGTCCGCGATCTTCTGAAGTAGTGCAATCAACCTCATGCTCTATACATATGCGCGGAACACAAAGATGCTCGGAACCACGAAAAAACGGCTTGCCGAAAAAGATCACCGCTTAACGGGATTCCGGCGCCTTGCGCCCCTTGCGGTCGCGGTAGAGCGGGGCGAGTAGTCGTCTCTTTGCCTCCTGGATACTGACCACTTGTCCTGGGATCTCACCATCGGACTCCTCTTCGGCGGTTACCTCCCTCGTACGGTTATCGGCGTAGGTCTTCCGTTCTGATGGATCGGGCTGTTTCGCCAGCAGGAGTCCGGTACCCTCGATCACGGAGACATCTAATCTCCAGTCCTTGCGCGAGCGTCTCTCCCATATGTCAAAAGCATCTGAAACATGTGCCGATGCCTGCGCCTCACTCCAGTGATTTGTCTTCATCAGGTGCCCCACGGCCTCGTCTGCAATGCCGCGGATTCCCGCCAGTCCCATGTGCGTAGCGGTGTGACACGGCGTGCAGAGACAGATCAACCGGCGCAGGATTTGCACGCGGTTCGCCTCGTCGTACTCCCAGCGTTCATGGGCCTCCATCCAGATCTTGACCTTGGCGTCTCGTTCGGCGCCGCAAATCTCGCACCGGTTTCCCGCACGCGAGGTAACCATGCGTCGGATGCGATCCCAGTCAAGCTCGCTCACGCAGCTTCGGATGTTGGTGAACCAGGCAGTCCGCGGCACCAGATCCACGAACAAGCCGCCTCCGAAATCCCGATCCTCGCGAACCAGGACACTTGGCACCGGCGGTTGCGCCCGCCATCGGTCAAGCACAGCCATGTTCGGCTCGGGTGCGTACCACCTCTTCTCAGCCCAGTCCCATTTCGCACCGCACTCTTTCGCGTAGTCCTTGTCGTCAAAGGGCACGTCCAGCCAGTCGTATTCCATCGCATGCTCCCTTGTAATCGGAGATCTCTCGCCACGCACATATGCGCGCCAAGCTGATGCCTGGCAGAAGAAACGCGGGATTTTGGCAAAATACCACCGATTTAGGTTGCGGTTCCACCGATTTAGGTTGCACCTATTGGTCAAAGCATGGCCAAAACGGTTCCGTACAACGGAGAACACAGGTTCCGCACATAACCGCAGCGCGCTCCTGACCAGCAGTCCTGCCAAGTCTCGGCTCGGGCCGTTAAATCCTTAAGTCTTTCTGCCTAAAGTCTTTCCGTCGGTACCAGTCTTTTCTGGAAGGTTTTAACTGCCATGTCGGTGTTTTCCAATGGCAGTGCCTTTAAGTTATTAATGGTTTAGGTAAATCTAGATTTACGGTAGAGAAATCTAGATTTACCGTATCTAGTTATTGCTAGATCTTCTAGAAGAACCACCGATTTAGGTTGCGTTCCCGTGGATTTAGGTTGCGGTTCCACCGATTTAGGTTGCGCTTGTTGGAGGTTTAGGTTGCGGTTCCACCGATTTAGGTTGCGCCGGGCATGTCCGCTGCTCGAAGCGCACCCGCTCGTTCTGGCGGTATTCGAGCATGAGCTTCCCGTTCCCGTCATAGAGCCGCATCCCCAGTTCGGCCAAGATCGTCTGCGATTCGCGGACGCACTGTCTCACTTTGCGCTTCGCGCTGCCCGTCATCTCATCTCGGAAGGCTCCAACGCGCGTGAGGAGATCGTCGACGACGAAGTGCTCCACGACATCGCAATGCGTGAGCACATGGAGCGCCAAAGCATGGACCGCGCCGCTCTGGATGCGATTTAGAACCGGAAGCAGATCCTTGTAGCGCATGACCATCCCGGAGTTGTAGATCGCCATCCATTCCGCGCTGATCTTTACCACCCAGAGGTTCCGCTCGCCATTGAAGTAACCTCCCGGCATCTGCGCCTTCTGATTGGCCATCGTGACTTTGCTGACAATCGCGCAGATCGTCCGCTTCGAGGTGGCGTTGTCATACAGGTCGATCTGTGCCCGCATCATCTCCCTAGTCAGTTCGAGCAATGCAGTTGGATTATCGTCTAGATCCGCGATCTTGGCAATCTTGTACGGGTCGACCAAGAAAAGGCAGTCTCCGTTGTGGTCGCGCCAGGAGTCCAGGTTCCCGATAAATATCGCATCGAGGACTTTGCGGTGCGTCTCCGTCAGTTTGCCCTCGACTTTTACCGTTCCCCACGAGGTCTTGAGCTCGATGCCCCTTGGCCCGTACGCTCGCCGGAAGGTGGGCTGAAAGACCGGCACCCGCGAAATGATGACCGGCGCGGTCGGCAAGGTCTTGACCACGGTCACGCCTTTAGCTCCGCGCTGCTTGTGACTGTTCCTACGCCCATGCTGGGCGTTCGAATTTGTCATCGTCATCACCTTTCATCGATCCAAAGATGTCACTGCTTATACTTATTCCGCCGCCGCCAATGATCTCGAGCCGCTGCTGCAATGGTCCGCATCGTCCGGTGGCTGGATGGAGCGCGAAAGGCACGACCGTCCCGACTCCGCCGCGGTTCCTGTTCTTGAGCACGAACGCCTC
>JAJYVK010000191.1:4306-4663 GCA_021792075.1 Actinomycetes bacterium
CCGGGTGTTCCTTCCGGACGCTCAGCATCGCCCCTTTTCGGATAATGGCGGCCATCTTGTCGCAGGAGCGGTAGCACAACCCCGGCGCGTCGTCCGTGGACGTATCCAGATCCGGCCTTTCCGCCCCGGACATGTCCTCATTGCGCAGTCCTATCACAACGGCCGCATTCTGTTCTATCCGCCCGCTCTCGCGCAGTTGGAGCAAGTCGGGCGCGTAATCTCCGTTCTTGTTGACGGTGCGGTTGAACTGCGCCGCCGCCAGCACGGGCACGGACAGATCGTTGGCGAGCTCTCGCAATCCTCTCGCCAGGTCCCCCACTTCGGCTTCCCTGCTTTGCACCCGATCCTGTCCGGAAG
>JAJYVK010000192.1 GCA_021792075.1 Actinomycetes bacterium
TGAAGAAAAAGCTCGAAGAAGATATCAAAGCTGGCGAAGAGCATAAGTCGAAGACTGAAGCCAAGAGGAAGAAGAAAGAGTCCGAAACCAAGAATGTATCTTACTTCGACCTCCGAGACGATGTGTACGTGCCTCGGCTTTCAGACCTCGATGATGAGTCCCCTGATGTAGTCAATGTGTCCAAGGCCTCCCTGCGTGCTAGTGACGACTGCATCGACTTCGTACTTGACAATTGTGCCGACATCGGTCTTGTGTCCGAGCAGGAATTAGGCGTTCACCCACGACCGGCGAACATTCGTTTGGAGGGTGTTGTGCCAGGTGCAAGTATCGTCGCTCAAACCAAGGTCAGCTACCGCAAAGACCTAGGAGCTGCTCTGCCTGTGGGAGATCGCAATATCGTTTCCGATTGGGAGCTTTCGAAACATTACACTCTCCATGTGGATGACAACGACAAACATCACCTTGTGTTCTCTCATGACGCTACTGGTGAGGTGCTCCATTTCTATCGCAACCCTGAACGCTTCGGAGATTTCAAATTCCACATGCTTGTGCCAAGAACCGCGTATATGAACGGATCTTTCCATTTTCCTAAGCCTGGAGTTCAGCGCGAGTATAGCAAGAAACAACAGGCTCTTATGCAGGCTGCCGAGTTTGCACATGTTGTGCTTGGACACCCTGATGACGCCGTTCTTCCTAAGATGGCTGAGCTGCACCCCGAGCTGGGTTTTACTACTGAAGGTTTGAAGCTACTGCGGGAGCTGGGCCCATGTTCCGGTTGTGTTCAAGGCAAATTGGCCGCCCAGAATAAGAAATCGGAGCGCCCTTCCTCTGATACTCCCAAGGATTCCTTTCAAGTTGGCGAGGCGGCCGCGATGGACATCATGTTTCTCGATAAAGGAGCTACTCTTGTTGTTACCGACATTGCTTCGTCGTATATCATCGCCACGGATGTCGCCGGACGAACGCTGGGTCACCTCAAAGCCTCCCTTGATGATGCTCTACGTGGATGGGATCTTAATCGCCCTGTGCTACGTCTTATCAAGTCTGACCGTGAACGAGCTATTGTGGCCGCTGCTGCATACATCGAGCGTGATCTCAACCTTAAACTTCAATTTACTGCTGCTGGACAGCATCAGCCGTTGGCTGAAAACTCTATCAAGCTCATCAAGTACAAGATTCGCTCGACCCGCAGCTCTATTTTTAACTCCTACGGTTATATCTTCCCTGACATCAAGCGTCTACGCAACGACGCCGTGCGCTGTATCAACATTACTCCAAAGCGCGGTCAAACCTTGAGCCCGATGGAGCACTTTCTCCGTCGTTACATCGACCCCAAGCGAGATCTGCGTGTGGCACTTGGTGAGGTTATTTTAGTTCATCGTCCTAAAGCGGCAGTAGGTCATGGGGCCGAGCCAAATGCCGACTGGGCCTGTGTGTTTGGACGGCCTATGGACGGGACGGGGGTTATCGAAGTCCTCTTGATCTTTACCAAGCGTTTGGCGTATCGCCTCAAATTCGTCCGCGCTCCCGTTCCCCCAGTCGTACTCTCTGAGCTTCGCGTGCTTGCCAAGACCATGGCGGGAGTTGTCTCTGAAGAGCTTACCAGCGCCGACATCTTACAGCTTTACGAGGGTGTCCCCCCTGATGACCCCTTTCATGCTGTTGCTCCCCCTTTGAGCCCTGTTCCCGAAGCCCCTGCTCTCCTACCGGCTCCTGTAGACCTCTCTGCTACTGAGCCAGACCCCATTCTTCTTGCTCCTCCTCCTGCGATTGACGCTACTGCTCCTCCTGATTCGGTTGCTTCCGATGATTCTGACACCGAATCCGTCGCTACTATTGCCCCTGCCAACGCTGCTTTAGAGGGTGATATGCCTGCGAATGAAGACCCACAGCCTTCTTTTGTTCCTGATCCATCTGCGGACCCGGAGCCTCGATACTCCCTTCGCATGAAGAAGAAGATCGATTACAAGGCCCTTCACTCCGGGAAGGACATTTTCTTGCTCAACGCGATCCTCTCCCAACCTGATCTCTCCAACAGTCCCGAGCACTATGAAGTATTCGCTGCTAGCAAGGGGAAAGTCATCAAGTACGCTCAGGCGTTACGAGGTGACAATCGCGAGAAGGCTGAAGTCTCTATGCAGAACGAAGTAAAGCAGCTGCTGGAATTCGAGACCTGCCATCCTGTCCATTTTGAGGATCTATCCGCGGAGGAGAAGTCAATGATCGTCCGCAACACAGATCTGTGTAAGGAGAAATACACTCCTGATGGTGTGTTCGACAAATCCAAATCCCGAGTGCTTTGGAGGGGCGATATGCAACGCCCTCAGTTCACCGCCGAGACGAGTTCACCTGTGGCACGTCCCGAAAGCCTAATGTGGATCCTGGTAGTTGGTCTCTTCTGCAAATACCATTTTGCCAAGGTCGACGTGGTCGGAGCCTATCTGCATACTCCACGCCCTCCCGAGGTTCTGTACAAGCACATGTGGCTTTCCAGACCAATCGCCGACGTCTTCGTCAACTTACGTCCCGAATGGAAGAAGTTCCGTCGTTCGGACGGAAGGATCTTGGTCGAGCTTGATAAGCTCATCTACGGTTATAAGGAGGCTGCTTTCTATTGGTTCAAGTATTTCACCGACATTCTCGTCAAGCACGGCTATTCAAAATCCGTTTGGGATCCATGTGTCCTATTCAAGCACTCTGCCGAAGGCTCGATTCTCGTCGGGATCGTCGTCGACGATTGCAAAGTCGCCGCTTCATCGCCCGGTCTCGTCGATGAATTCGTTGCCTTGTGCCAGTCTGAGCTTCGAGGGATTACCGTTGAGAAGGGTACTACCCTTAATTTTCTCGGGATGACGTATGATCTAAGTGTGCCGGGAGAATGCAGAGTCACTCAAGCCAAGTACGCTCAAGATCTGCATCACATGGTACCCGAAGTCAAGCTTCAGGAGTATCCTTACTCCTTCGACTTCGCTGCCGCGCCTCCGGATGACGACCCTCCCTGCGATAGAAATCGATACAGGAGCGTTACCATGATGTGTGCCTACGGTGCGAATCGCACCACCCCGCAAGTCAAGTTTGGCATTTGCGTGCTAGCTACGGTATTGATGACTGCCACCCTTACCCACTGGAACCGACTTCTGCGTATCTGCGGGTATATCATCAAGAATGCCAAAAGAGGGATTTTAATTAAGCCGGCGAGTCTACATATCGTCATGAGTTCGGATGCTAGCCATCTCACTCATAGGGACTGCAAGGGACACACCGGCGGTGCCCTTGGTGTTAAAGGGGATGGTAAGTCACTTCCTCCCTGCTATTTCATCTTTGTTTCCCAGAAACATCACCTCGTGGCCAAGTCATCGATGGAGGACGAGATGATTGCAGCGGATGCTAATGTCGATTGGGTCATCTGGTCCACCGGTCTCCGTAATGAGCTCCTCCGCCCAGAGCAAATCGAGGAATTCAAATTGCAGCCCACCGACGTCCTACTCAAGGCACCCTCCGACTTACAATCAGCTTTCTCCGCTGCCGAGCTTGAAGGCGACAATCTATCCGCGTGGACAACTCTCCGCAAGGGTTTCGGCTCCTTCAAGCATACTAAACATATCGATCGAAGGTATTTCTTCGTCCACGGCCTCATCCAGACTGGCCAGATCGCTCTCAAGTGGGTGCAGTCTTCGGAGTTGGTTGCGGATCTCCTTACCAAGGCTGTTACTCCTGACGTCTTCAAGAATCTCTTACAGATGCTCATCGGTCCGCCGCCTCAGTCTCAGCGCTGAGAGGGTGACGAGCGCTACTGTGTCGTTGGGAGCTATCACTCTGTGATGGGTTGGTATTTGGTATTGGTATTCATCGCTGAAACTGAATTATGTGCCGGCCGAGTTTTGTTTTAGTTAAGCCGTGCGAGTAGCGCGCGTGCTGTTTTAGCTGCTGTGTTCGAGTGTTGCTGGCTCCTATCTCTGTGTGGCTATCGTAGTACCACTCTGTGGTTTGCTACTGATGCGTTTTCTTGTTTAGGTTTGCTAGCTTAGTTGTAGTTGCTTTAATTAAGATCGGCTGTTGTGGTGGTTGTTCGGGTATTCTAACCGCTCCTACCACTGCTAGTTGGTCGTGCAACCCTACTATACAAGGCTAGGATTATACAACTCAAGTGCGACAGAGCTTCGCTTCATTTCCCGACACTCCAGATATCCTCGTTGATCAGTGTGTGTCTCACCACAACTACAACTTCTATCGCTCTTATCTAACCCTGGACTACTGTGAATATGTCTGGAAAGAGCAATTCCAAAGGTGGATCTAAACACCATAAGAAAGAACATTCGAAGTCCGAAACGGCTTCTAAACCTCAAGCCTTTATTTGCCTCAAAAATAAGAAGAACACTGTGGACTGGCAACTTGCTGATGACTCGTTGAAAGTGTATCTATCCTCCAAGTACGAGCTTCCTGCTAAGGAGATTGAGGAGGGAATCGAGTTATCGTATGAAGAGATCTTGATGGAACTCATCGATCAGCATCCAGAGCTTCAACCGAAGGTGCTCAATGAGGAAGGTCTAACTGAGGATGACTTAGCTATCATCGCACAAGCGCAGACTAGTGAGGAAGATTCTTCTCAGAAGAAGAAAAGCAAGTCTAAGCCATCGGACAGTCTAAAGGAGAAGCTT
>JAJYVK010000193.1 GCA_021792075.1 Actinomycetes bacterium
TCGTACATCCAGACAATCTTCTCCGGAGTCGTCCTCGTGATTGCTGCCCTGGGCACCTTCTACATCCGGCGAAGCGCGAGGGCTACCCGGTGAGCAATCTCGCCCGAGAGCCTCAGAACCGCTCCGTCAGAGATGGCGTGCAGGGCGAGAACGCGAGTTGGGGCGAGTACGAGACCTCATTGCAAGGTCGGTTCGAAGAGAGGTTCACCCTTCCGCGTCTCCTCGAAGAACAGGCCGACCTGCGGGGTTCCCAGGTATGCCTCATCTGCGAATGCGAAGGAGGAGAGTCGCTATCATACACCTATGCGGATCTGCTTGACCGAGCTGGTCGCGCGGCGACCGTGTTCCGCGACTGCGGAGTCAAGGCAGGCGACCGCGTCCACGTGCACTTGGGGAATCGTGTGGAGTTCCTCGACTGTTGGCTCGGAGCGGCGATCAGCGGGGCACTGATCGTCCCGACCGGCCCCGGCAGCGCTCCCGATGAGGTCACCTACGTGGTCGATCACTCGCAGCCCGTCGTGTCTGTGGCTGCTGGCAAAAGTACGCCTCTACTCAGAGGTTTCCGTGGGAGCCTGAAGGCTCTGATCGACGTTGACGACGGCGATTGGCTTGCCGGCACGGACCCGTCCTTCGATATGACCCGCATCGAGCCGCAATCCCCCCTCGCCATTATGTACACGTCCGGGACGACCAGCAGACCCAAGGGAGTCATAGTTACGCACGCGAATTACGGCCATGTCGGAGAGGTCATGGCCCAGAACCTCCGTATGACTCCAGACGACCGATGGCTGGTTTCCCTGCCGCTCTTTCATGCGAACGCGCAGTACTACTGCTTTATGTCGGCATTCATGACCGGCGCATCCGTTGCGCTAATGCCTCGCTTCAGCGCCAGCAAGTGGGGATCGCAGGCTGTCCGGCACGGAGCCACGCTGTCGAGCCTCTTCGCCGCTCCGATTCGGATGATCCTCGCCAAGGAGGAAAACCTGCAATCTCGCCCTGAAACGCTGCGTACTACCATCTATGCGCAAAACCTTACGACTCGCGAGATCGAACGGTTTGAAACGGCGTTTGGAACCTTGCTGCTCCAGCTGTACGGAATGACGGAGACGATTGCACCTCCAATCATGAATTCGCTCTTCCGACGAAAGCGACCCGACGGAATCGGAAGACCGTGCCTCGGTGTGAAGGTCGCGGTCGTCGACGAAACCGGCAGGGAGGTCGAGCAAGGGGGAGTGGGAGAGCTCCGTGTATTCGGTGAACCCGGGGTGACCCTCATGAAGGGGTATTGGGCTGACCCAGAAGCCACGGTTAGCACCCTCGTCGACGGCAATTGGTTGTCGACCGGCGATCAGGTGACTGTCGACGAAGAGGGATTCTATGTCTTCGTCGACAGGTCCAAAGATATGGTGAAGCGGTCGGGCGAGAACGTTGCTCTTAGCGAGGTTGAGCGGGTCATCTTAGATTGTCCGGGTGTCCGGGAGGTGGCGGTCATCGGACAGCCGGACCGAATGTACGATGCCCGCATCCACGCATTCGTGGTGGCAGAGGGTCATTCAGCGCTCACGGAGGAAATGATTATGTCGTGGTGCCGCGAGCGCTTGGCGAAGTTCAAAGTGCCTGACGCCGTCACCTTTCTGCCTTCGTTGCCGCGCACTGCAGTGGGAAAGGTTCAAAAGAGGTCACTCGTAGGGGTCGACGACGTGCCTCAAGCTTAGGGGCATTTGAAAAAATGCGGAGTGCGTCGTGATTAGGTGTCTGCAGCTATACGGAATGCCAGAAATGGTACGACTGAAGGAGGAAGGCATATGGCCAATCACAGTAGAGTCGCTCGACGAGTTCGTGGACCGATTCTTGACGCGCCTGTTATGAAGGGTCTTGAACAAGTCGCGTTTTCGGATATGGGCGGCCGGCGAGACGGTCTCCAGATGGACTACCAGGTCGTTGACGACCGACACTACCTGTATGTTGGGCACTTCTGGTCCGGTGGTGTCACGATCCTTGACGTCACGGAGCCAGCGCAGTTGCAGATCGTCGGCTTTATCCCGACGCCCACCAAGGCGACTTGGCACATCAAGGTAAACGTCTCCGAGAGTCTGATGATTCTCCCGTGCGAGCTGAACTTCTTCGCTCCTCCGGGGATCAACGCTGCCGAGGCAAAGCACGGCGTCCGCTTGTTCGACGCGTCGAATCCGACGGCTCCCGAAGAGGTCGCGTTCTGGGAGAGCGGAGCCCCCGGCGTGCACCGCAGCTGGTGGAACGGCGGGGACTACGCGTATCTGTCAGCCGCGACTACCGCCCCCGGTATGTGGATGCACGGTGTTCCAGACCAGACGCGCGTGATGACTGTCCTCGACGTGTCGGACTGGCGCAACCCGCGCAAGGTATCCGACTTCTGGCTCCCCGAGCAGCGAGGCGAAGGCCAACCCATGGGCGAGGGCGAGACGCTGTACACGCACGAGCCCACCGTCTGGGGCGACCGGGCGTACGTGGCATATTGGGACGGTGGCTTCGCGATCATCGATATCGAGGACAGATCACATCCCAAGCTCATCTCCCACACGCGAACGTTTCCGGAGCTGTCAGACGGCAACACCCATACCTGCACGCCACTCCTAGACAGGAACATACTTGTCGTATCAGAGGAGAACACCGCCAACTTTGGAGGTGAAGCGCCGAAGAAGATCTGGCTGTGGGATATCTCGGACGAGGAGAAGCCATCTCCCATTGCGCAGCTCCCAGTACCCGAGCCGAGCGTCAACGAGCCGTACGAGAGCTACCTTGAGCGTGGCGACCGCTTTGGTCCACACTGCATCAATCAGAACAAGAGTCACCACCTTAGGACCAGTGAGAAGGTGTATGCGACCTACTGTAACGCCGGGCTCCGAATCTACGACATAAAGAATGCTAGCAGTCCCAAAGAAGTAGCGTACTTTGTTCCGCCGGACCCGGACGCCATCTCGGATCCGCGCCCCTATGACCGCGAGTTCGACATCTTCCACGGCGGGTCTCGTACCGCCTGCACCGAAGACGTCCTCGTGGATCCGCGCGGCTACATTTACATTACGGGGACCAACGACGGGCTATACGTCCTGAAAGAGGTGTAAGATCAGTGTAAACACCTGTCATGGCACAGGGTAGGGCAGTTTATCGCCGCCGCCGTGACATGGGCGCCACCAGTTGAGCGACATGGAGGAGCGACGATGATCAACATCAAGAAGGCCTTGGCGAACGGAGAGGTCTTGATTGGTCCGTTCGCAGTCTCGGGGTCTCCCGGTGTTGTCGAGACGATCGGATACGGGGGCTTCGATTTTGTAATCTTGGATACGGAGCACAGCCCCATCAGCCCCTACGGGAGCGAACTTGAGAATCTGGTCCGGACTGCATGGTCGGCAGACATCTCCCCGATAATTCGCCCGACCTGGAATGATCGCGGGCAGATTCTCAAGGCGATGGACATGGGTGCGAGCGGGGTCATCGTACCGCACGTCAACACCGCCGACGAAGCTGCAAAGGCCGTCTCCGCTGCTTACTACGGACCGAGGGGTCGACGCAGTGCGGCTCCGCCAACTCTAGGCTCGCATCGAGGTTTCATCGATTGGCCGACTTATCACCGGATGGGCCTTGAGGACACGCTTGTCTTTCCGCTCATCGAGGAGTATGAGGGAGTTGAGAATATCGAGTCGATCGCCGCTGTCCCTGGAGTCGGCGGCATCTTCTTCGGTCCCTTCGATCTCGCTGTTTCGATGGGCAAACCAGCCTCGGCGTTTGAGCCAGATGTGGTGACGGAACGCGAACGCGTCTATAGGGCGGCAAAGGCCAACAATTTGCCGATCGCAGACCTAGCGTGGAACGTGCAATCTGCGTTCGACAAGATCAAGCAGGGGGCTCAGTTGATCGCGCTCGGAACGGACATAACGCTGTTCTCGACTGCCTTGCGCGGGTTGCTGGGCGAGATCAAGGAGATGAAGAAGCAACTTAACTGATGGAATCGAAGGGTTGCGGCGCTCCAGCAGTGACGGTCGAGAAGCCCCTGACCAGGCAATCTCTTGTCGATGCTCCCGGTGGCGTCCCCCTGGCGGCCTGGATGCCGGCCGGTTCCCGTCGCGAGAGCAGCTATGCGCTCCGAGAAGTTGAGCGCCGCCGAGTCACGCGGCTCGACGGGTCGTCACCAGGGGTGGTCGGGTTGTCCACTTTTGTGGATCGCTCGATCTCGAGAGCCTGCAGGGACGCGATCTCCAGTTTGACGACGATCTCCTTGAGGCGCCGGGCGTTGTCGAACCAGGGTTGGTAGCGAGCGAACTCCTCCTCGTTCAAGTAGCGCGTCACTGTCTTGCCGTCGGCAGCGCGGGTCCACCGGATTTAGGGAGCGTGGAGGAGGATGTCCCACTTGGCGTGGAACTTGGTGACGGTCCCGAGCAGCTGAGCTATGCGGCCACCGCGTGCTCGGCAGTGTAGGCGGGGGGTGTGACGCTCACTCGGGCGTGCTCGTCGAGGGCGCTGCGCAATGCCTTGAGGTGCATGTGGCCGTTGACGCGACCGAACTGCTTCTTCACCTCGGCGAGGCCGGCGGCACACCACCCAAGTGCCATGGTGCCCGACTCCCAGCGCTTCACGTTCCTCGAGTGGTCTCGGCAGCTCTCGATCATGGACTCCAGCG
>JAJYVK010000194.1 GCA_021792075.1 Actinomycetes bacterium
TGTTGCTCCATTCCGGTGTCGAATGGAACACTCCGTCAACTGCACGAATCAGGGGCCGTCGACCACGCCTCATCGCGTAGAGCCGGAAAACATCGAAGACTTTTACGACCGCCTGGTGAACAATCCTGACAAGTCCGGTGACCCCTTTGATGTAAAGCTCCGTCGGCAGCTCTCCGGTGCTTCCGACGCCACGATCCAACTGGCCGGAGAACTTCTCTATTTCCATCTCCTTCTACCGGTTGACATCACCGGAACCACGAAAAGAGCGCTGATCAACGAGATCCTGTCGTGGGAAAAGGAGCCAGTTTCAATTCCTCAGGAACTTGCAACAACACTCGATGACGGGTTGGTAGTGGTTGGGATCGGTAAGACTCAACGGCCGGCGCAACTGCGATTCCTGCTGGAGTTCTTTAGCGCGTGGAAGCGACTCGGAAGCACCGAGCGGAACCGACTCCTAGCAGATCCGTGGTCGTTCAAGACCTTCACGTGGGAGCTTCCTCACCGTGGTGGCTTCTTGCAGCGCGAGGCCCTGCTTCATCTGGTTCATCCTGAGACTTTCGAGGACATCGTCTCTCGAAATCACAAACGGTTGATCGCAAATGCCTTCAGTGATCGCGTTTCAGAGCCAAACGAGGACGTCGATCGGGAACTCTTGCAGATCCGAGCCAAGCTCCAAGAAGAAGCAGGCCACCCGATCAGCTTTTACCGACCACCGCTACTGGAGGTATGGCGAAAAGGTCCCAACTCACCAACTTCGGGAACAGCATCTTCGCTCTCAGAGCTTTGCCAGGATGTGCTCGATCTGCTCGCTGCACGCATTGATGGCGCCGATTTGACCGAGGTCGAGGAGGGACTCCGGGAGTCAATCCAAGAGACGATCCCGTTAGCGCTCGCTCCGATGGCGGAACCGGCAGGCTTGGTTGTCAAGGGAAGCACGGGAATGGGTGACATGGCTGACGTCCCTTGGGTCGGACTCTTTCCCGCAGGCTCAGTTTCAGCACAGCAGGCTTTCTACGTCGTGATGCTCTTTGCCGCGGATGGCTCTCGTCTCTACCTATCTCTCAACCAGGGAACTGAGAAAATGTCGGGAGGTATGCCACCGCTGCAAAAGAGAGCCTTGGATCTTCGACGTGTGGTCGGAACCCAGCCCAATCTGAAGAGCGAGATCGATCTCGCGTCCAGCAACACTCGCCCTCGAAAGTACCAAGCGGGTAATTCCTGGGCCTTCGAATACTCTCGGGATGGTGTTCCTGGCGACGAGGTACTGGCTTCGAATATCGCCCAGATGATCGGGCTCTTGGAGACGGCACTCCAGTCGGGGTTGTCCTTTGACCCTGAGATTGAACCAGTGCACCTCGTCTTCAAATGGAACACCAGTCGTGAAGCGAACCCAGTTGGCAGGCATAAGGCGGTGTCCGACGAACTCGGTGCCGTTTGGTGGGGTCGTTTTGGCGAATCGGGGTCTGGGATCGGCGCGAGAAACCTGGCCCAGCTGCAATCTCAGCTGGACGCTTCGATTCCAACTCACGTCTACCTATACCGCCGGGGTGAGGTCTGGCGCACCGTGCTTCACGAGATAACCACCGACCGTGAAAGGATCGAACGCGATCGTTTGCCCAGCTACTACGAGCCGAGTGAATGCAACCTCTTCGTTCTGATCTCGGAATTCGAGGAAGTGCTGCCTCCGGACTGGATCGAGAGTCATCTAGTGAAGGCCTCAGATCCAGACCCGGAGAAGACCGTTGGAGTGTTATCGAACCAGACGACTCCACTTTTCATGTACGAGCTATTTGACGTCGGTTCGGGCGACCACCGGCAGTCGCGGCCGCCGGTTCATCTCCCTCTCTTGACCATTGAATGGCTTGAGGAGGAGACGCTGTGGGAGCGCCCTGCTCTGGAGGACCTAATCGAGGCTTTGACGGATGAAACTCCCCAGATCCTTCTCGCTGGACCTCCAGGGACCGGAAAGACATGGGTTGCCAATCGGGTCGGACGATTCATTACGAATGACCAGCCATTAGCTCTCCGGATCGTTCAGTTTCACCCGAGTTATGGCTATGAAGAGTTTGTTGAGGGGCTGCGCCCCGTAATCGAGAACGGGGCGGTGAACTTCAGTCGAGTCGATGGTGTGGTGCTGGACATCGTGAAGCAGCTCGAAGACCCGACAGATCGCGCCGTGCTCGTGATCGATGAGATGAACCGTGCGAACTTGCCACGCGTCTTTGGGGAACTCCTTTACTTACTGGAGTACCGAGATCATCCAATTAACCTCTTGTATACGAGGGATTTTGAACTTCCTCGCGGTCTTGCGTTGATCGGCACGATGAACACAGCTGATCGGAGCATTCGTAGCATTGACACCGCGCTGAGAAGGCGATTCGACATCTTCGAGTGCCCTCCGAGTCGGGCCATCCTCGAGCGGTGGTTCCAGAATCATGAAAATGACGTCTCCGATCTGCTCGATGGATTCGAAACCCTTAATGGTCGGCTGGAAGAGCAACTGGGACGTCACTATCTCGTCGGCCATACCTTCTTCATGCACGCGGCGTTGACTCCAGAAAGACTCAATCAGATCTGGGCCCGTCAACTGCTGCCGCTCATTGAGGAGTACTTCTTCGATCAACCGGATCTCGCTCTGACGTACATCGCCGAGGAACTCTGGCCGAGCCTGAGCCGTGCAGACTGAATGCATTACGGAGTCGACTGATAGCCCTCCGATTCGTTTGTCATCTGCGCAGGCCGACGCGCTTCAAGCTGCGGGACGGCGATTGGCATCGACGAAGGCTTGGTGGGGCAATCAGGACGAAGACGGCGAGTCACCCGAACGCACGGTCATTCGATGTCGCCCAGTCGCTTCGGGAAAGTATGTGGTCCGGGTGTCGGAGGCGGTTGGCATCGTTGTCGCCGGAGACATTCAACTCATCGTGTCGCCGAAGATTAATCAGAGGCACTTTCTTTATCTGCTTAATGCAAGCGAGAGACTTCCCCGATTTGACCCGCAAAAGGGCACCGCTGACGCTGACCAATCCTTCTGGCAGCTCGTCGCTCGTTGGTATCTTGACCAGCTTCAGCTCGTAGTACGTCGAGATCTAATTCGGGACTATCGAGAGGCCGAGGCGCGCCTGGGTGTCGTTCGGGGTTGTGTGCTACCTCTGAGAACGGCGCGCAGCTACTACCGAGGCGATCTGCATCCCACTTGTCGATTCGAGGAGTTCGACGCGGACAACTCGCTCAACCGCGTCCTAAAGGCCGCTGCGATCGCTGTCGGGGCAAGCACCTTGCTACCGATGAATTTGCGTCAACGGGCGCTCTGGCTTCTTCGGCCATTCGATGATGTCAGTGACCTTCGGCCCGGAGACCTCGCCATAGGTCTTGAACGTCGAAACAGCTGGTACGCCGATGCCCTGACGCTTGCCCGAAGCATTCTTATTGGTCAAGGTCGAGCCCTGGCGGCGGGCCCGCAGGCCGTGTGGACCTTCCTCTTTCGTACCCCCGACCTCGTTGAAGAGGGCGTTCGGCGGGTTCTCGCTCGACACCTCGAGGGGTACTGCGTCACCAAGAGCGCGCGGCAGCTCTTGCCTCTGGCTCTGACACTCAACCCGGACCTCGTATTCGACGGAGGAGTCGCCACTGGCGACATCAAATACAAGCTGGGTGGGACGGACTGGCACCGTGGCGACCTGTATCAAGCGGTTGCCTTCGCAGCCGGCTTTGAGACTACAAAGGCGATGGTGCTCGGGTTTGCATCTTCGGAGGCCCCGATGCTGCCCAAAGTTCAGATAGGAGCCTTCGAAGTCATGCCCTTCGCGTGGCGAGCGTATCCCGATCTTGAGCCAGAAGAGGCCGCAAGAGTCCTCGTCAGCGAGATTGCGGCCTGGCTGTCGGGTCTAGATGGAGTCGGAGTCCTCGCTGCCGACTAGCCCGGCCAGGACGAGGGCGAATCCTCCGAGCGAGAGCCCCGCCAGGATCCAGCGACGTCTCGCTGCAACATGAGCAAGATGAACCTCACCGTCTCGAGCAAGATCCACCCACAGCTCTTCCACGAGTGCTCGCTTGACTGGACTTGGAACGTCGCTCTGGCGAGCCAAGGCCGACAATCTGAGGATGCGGTCATCTTCAACCGCCACGATCACGTTGGCTACTCCCTGATCGAGAGTGGTCAGCGTCTGACCCGATTTCTGGAGTTCACGGCACTTTTGCTGTATCTCCATCCAGACGTTTTGGGCGCTCCGCGACTCCACCGCCGCCTCCCGTGCGCTACCCCGCAATGCCTCAACTGGGTCCGCCATGCGACGTTTCTGACCCCTTATCTCCTATCCCAACAGAGCTCGGGTGAGCAAGGGCCAGGCGCAGGGCTGGTTGCGAGGGAACCGGGACGGAGTAGGAGGGTCGTGGGCCTTCCCCTCGGGGGTCGAGGCGAGTGGCGAGCCCCGGAGGGGTGCGAGCCGGGAGCCAAGGGCTTTGTGAAGCCTGCGCAGGTACGACCCTGAGTTTAGAGGCTCTACGCGATGAGGCGTGGTCGACGGCCCCTGATTCGTGCAGTTGACGGAGTGTTCCATTCGACACCGGAATGGAGCAACAGCCGCAACCGATAGTTGTCGAAGTTGCGCATGCCGTGGGCGAT
>JAJYVK010000195.1 GCA_021792075.1 Actinomycetes bacterium
CCCCCTGGGAGCTCACACCGCGCCAGTATGCGGATCTCGAGATGATCGCAATAGGTGCGTATTCGCCGCTCGAGACTTTCATGGGCAAGTCGGATTACTTCTCGGTCATCGAATCGATGCATCTGACAGATGGCATGCTCTGGCCGGTGCCGATAGTCTTCCAGTTTTGCTCGGGACAGATAGACCCGACTGCCAGGTATATCGAACTGACCCGCAATTCTGAGCACGTAGCGACGATGGAAGTCGACGAAATCTTCAAGCTTGATCTCGAATTGGAGGCCTCGAGAATATATGGAACCACTTCAGAGGACCATCCCGGCGTCAAACTTCTCTATTTGGGCGGGGATAGAGCTGCATCTGGCAGACTGTCGCTTCACGCAAGAATACTTGGATACGAGGGTCCGGAATATCTGACCCCGGCCCAGACAAGAAAGGTCTTCAGAGAGAAAAAATGGAAGTCGGTAGCTGCATTCCAGACCCGCAATCCTGTGCACAGGGCGCATGAATATCTTCACAAGATTGCCCTGGAGGTAGTGGATGGCCTTTTTCTAAACCCTCTAGTCGGCCAGACTAAAAGTGACGACGTGCCTGTGCCTGTGCGCATGGCGGCATACTCAGTGCTGCTTGAAAGGTACTACCCGCCCGACAGGACTCTGCTCGGGGTCTATCCAGCTGCGATGCGCTATGCAGGACCAAAAGAAGCGATCCTGCATGCCATATCGAGAAAGAACTACGGGTGTACCCATTTCATTGTGGGGCGAGATCATGCAGGAGTGGGAAATTATTATTCGACCTACGCAGCTCAAGAAATTTTCGACACCTTCCCCTCTCAGGAGCTCGAAATCAGCATTTTGAAATTCGAACACAGCTTCTATTGCTCGCTTTGCCACCAAGTTGCGTCAAAAAGGACCTGTCCCCACGGACCGGAATCCCACGTTTCGCTTTCAGGCACCAAAGTACGCGAACTTTTGACAAACGGCAAAGATCTGCCACCGGAATTTTCCCGCCCTGAAGTTGCAGAGGTGCTGAGACGTGCATATCAAAGATGACGGCGTCTACGGCGCCCCGAACAGCCTCAAACACCTGGCATCGCCAAAGGATATTTTCATAATTTTCGTTATGAGCAAATTGGTAGACAGGAAGCCAGGATGACCGAAAAAGCATTATCGAACGAAACCGTCGAATCGAAAGTGGAACTGGTGAAGCGGGCTAGCAATGGATTGAGGGGACACATCATTGAAGAACTCTCCAACGGTCTGCCCAACTTCTCAGGCGAAGCTGAACAGCTCCTGAAATTCCACGGCGTCTATAACCAGGATAATCGCGACGTAAGAGCTGACAGAAGACGCGCTGGGCTTGATCTCGATCATATCTGCATGATACGCCTGGCAATTCCAGGGGGAAGACTGTTGCCCGAACAGTACCTGGCAGTGGATGAACTTGCAGAGGCATTTGGAAATCAAAGCCTCAGGATCACGACAAGACAAGGAATCCAGTTCCACTTCGTGACCAAGCAAAACGTTAGAGCGCTGATTAGAAAAGTAAATGAAGTGCTCCTCTCAACCTATGGAGGATGCGGCGATGTGGTCAGAAATGTAACCGCGTGTCCTTCTCCGGCGCCCGAGGTTGAGGCGCTTGAGCTCGGTGAACTCTCCGATCAGATATCGAAGCGCTACAAGCCTGCGTCAAGCGCATACTACGAGATCTGGATCGATGGAGAGAAGATCTCTATAGACCAAGCAGCCGGGTCCGGCGCTGTAAGCGAGCCGTTGTATGGCGCATCCTATCTGCCCCGTAAATTCAAGATTGGCCTTACGACAACGCTGGACAACTGCATTGACGTGTTATCCTGCGATCTCGCTCTGGCTATTGACGAGAAGGATCCCAAGTTGATTCACGTTTCAGTCGGGGGAGGCTTGGGACGGTCGTATTCTGACGAGACTACAAAGCCTCTGCTGGCTAAGCCGTTGACATCGGCGCCTAGAGAAAATCTATTTGAGATAATTGACGCGATTATCTCAGTACAGCGTGATCATGGGAACCGTGCAGACCGCTCTCACGCAAGATTCAAATATCTGGTTGAAAAGTGGGGTGCTGACAAACTGCGCGAGGAGGTCGAAAGGCGCTCAGGGCTCGAACTCCACAAGCTCGACCATATGGAGTTTTCCACTAGCTGCGATCATCTGGGATGGATCGACCAGTCCGAAGATCGACTTGCTTACGGCATCAAAGTGCCAAGTGGCCGAATTGCCGATAGGGCTGGCGGAGCCTATAAGACTGCCATCAGGGAATTGGTCGCCAGGTTTAATCTTTCCGTGCGCTTCACGGCCAAAGAGGACGTCATTCTCACCGATATTCCCAAGATTGCAGCTGATGAGATCACCGCCACACTGAGCTCCTTTGGAGTTAAACTTGCAGAGGATTACACAGCTGTATCGCGTTCGGCATTCGCGTGCCCGGCGTTGCCCACATGTGGCCTGGCGCTGACCGAGTCAGAGCGGTTTCTTCCAGCATTTCTCAATTCCTTCACCCAGCTTCTCGAACGTCTTAGCCTCTCTCACCTGGACATTGAGACACGCGTGACTGGCTGTCCGAATGGATGCGCTCGGCCCTATCTCAGCGAGATAGGCTTGGTAGGCCGGTCGAAGCGCTCCTATGACGTTTATCTAGGTGCTGACAGGGCTGGAAATCGTCTCGGCGAACTATATGCGACCGACGTTGCCGCTGACGGACTTGTTGACGCATTGGAACCTATTGTGCTTCTGTATGCCGATTGTGCTCACGACGGAGAGGGGTTCGGGGATTTCTGTCATCGCTGGGGCATCGAAAATCTAAGACGCTATGCGCCACAACCGAGGCGGAGAAGTATTGCGGTGGCAAAGAGTGTTTGACAGTTCGGATCGTAACTGGGGCCTTCTTGTCTTGCTTTGTGTCTGATCTGACAGCGTTTCTGAGTTTGAGACCTGAGGCTCGTCACAAAAGGCGACTTTTGCGCCATCGAACAGTGATGCTCCGTCCAGCGAGGACCGAGGTATCGAAGCGGTAAGTACGGATGGGCAGCTTGCCGCCGGTATGTCCATACATTTGCCAGCTCCATCAAAAATATCAGCCCGGCAGGGGAACGGCTTTCAGGTTGTGTATCGATAGTTGGCACAGAGCCGGTCCATCTTGTTTGACGCTAAGCCATGGTGTCAAATATTTGTGGTAGTTTCTCCCACCTTGGAGTCCCGGCAAAACATTAACTTAGCTGATACTCAGAGTTGCTAAAGCTTTTTCAAAGTTTGAACTGGCAGCGTAGATATAGCAGGAAATACTTAGAGCAGTTCAGTTTACATAGTTGAAGAAGGGGCGCATTGGCTGGAAATTTGAAAGAGTTCGGGAAAAGTGCTGCGGCAACCGTGGCATTGAACTGGTTATGGCTTGGAAGACAGCCCTCATGGCGGTGACCGATGCTTCTTTTTATACTCAGCCTGATCGAGGTGCAAAAGAGCTGTTCAGGGATCTAGAAGCTGAGTCGATCGAGATCATCAGGGAAGCTATTTCCGAGGCAGAGAATCCTGTCATGCTCTACTCCGTGGGGAAAGACTCATCGGTGCTGCTCGAACTGGCTCAAAGGGCCTTTTACCCTGGACCAGTTCCTTTCCCTCTGCTTCATATAGACACAACTTGGAAGTTTCGCGAGATGATCAAATTTCGGGCATCCATTGCGAAAAGTTTGGGCCTGAAGATGATCACGTACACCAACGTCGAAGGACTCGCGTCCGGCGTGAATCCGTTCGATCATGGATCGACATATACAGACGTAATGAAGACCCAGGCGCTCAAAGAGGCTCTGGATCTCTACGGATTCGACGTGATTATCGGAGGTGCAAGAAGGGACGAGGAGCGTTCGAGGGCGAAGGAAAAGATCTTCTCTGTAAGAGGGCGGGGGCACGGCTGGAATCCAAAGTGCCAGCGACCGGAGTTCTGGAACGTCTTCAATGCCAAGATCTCGAACGGTCAGACTCTGAGGGTTTTCCCCCTTTCGAACTGGACTGAGCTGGACGTTTGGAGGTACATCAAGTTTCGCAAGGTGCCGATCGTCGGACTCTACTTCGCCCGAAGCAGGCCGGTCGTCAAGCGGCAAGGGAGCTTGATCATGGTTGATGATGACAGGATGCCACTTCAACCCGGTGAGTTCATCCAACATCGCATGGTGAGGTTCAGGACTCTCGGTTGTTACCCTTTGACAGCTGCCATAGAGAGCGAGGCATCCACTTTGGACGAGGTGATCGCTGAGTTGGAGGCTGCCTCGTTCTCGGAACGCACGGGCCGGCTAATCGATCACGACCAAGATGCGTCGATGGAGAAGAAGAAGCTGGAGGGGTACTTCTAGTGGCCCGGCTTAGTTTTCTGACATGTGGAAGCGTAGACGATGGTAAAAGCACGCTGATCGGAAGGCTTCTTTACGACGCAGGCCGCCTCTATGACGATCAGCTCGCAGACCTTGAAAATGACTCACGTCGCCACGGGACCCAAGGGGACGATCTTGATTTCGCCCTTGTCGTAGACGGCTTGCGCGACGAGCGAAGCCAGGGAATCACCATAGATGTGGCGCACCGCTACTTCTCCACTGGTC
>JAJYVK010000196.1 GCA_021792075.1 Actinomycetes bacterium
CAGTCTTTCTTGGCGTGGAGTCCACCGAATGAACAGGTCGCGAGCACCACAGGTGTTGTCACGACGATAGTGATGGTCATCGATTTGCCGAAAACCCTCATCGCGATACAGTTGCCCATGTCCGTGCCATGTTCAGGATTATCGAAGGCAGCCCGGCATTCTCAGGTGATATAGCGCTCTAATGAGAAAGCAGCTAGCGAGTTGGAGCCGGACAAGAGGCCTTGTTCGTTCGCTAGCTGCTCTCTGATTATGTTCTGGCAGCTTATGTTCTGGTCATGAGTTCCCCCCAGGGTCAACCGGCTCTAAGACTCGTCGGTTGTCATGAGGTTGTCATGGCGTCTTGAGAAAGTAAGTCCCTAGGGACAGCTCTCACTTCACATTCCAGCACTAACCTGCAATTGAGGAAGGATACTTGATGGTAGACGCCTTCATCTGGTTCGACTGCTTGAGCCATTGGGTCATCAGCACAGAACTCTGGCTGTAACCACGATGGTCTGTCGGAGAGAAGTTATAAGTACCGGCAGCGCCCTGAAAACCCTGCATGGTCTGAATATAATCCCGCAATTGCGTTGCAGTTGCATTGACTCCAAGGTGGCGAAGAGCTGCCACCACGATCATAACGGGATCCCAGGCTAGTACCGCGTCAGCATCCGCCGCAGCGCCTTGAGCTTTCAACTCGGTTTCAAAAGCCTTCGTAACGGTGGCGGCGCTACCGGTAAGAGGCGAAGAACCCAGTTCGAATCTCTCATTGGCGAAGTAAAGGTAGGTCGGCAATTGGTTAGCGAATTTCTCCAATATCGTTGGTTCCGCGTTCCCATAACCTGTGATGACAGGGATTGACGTCATGCCAGCTTGTGCATAGTCTTGATAGAAGATCGTTGTCGGGGTTCCTGTGCTCCATTCAAATACAGCTTGCGGATTAGAAGCCTTTATAACTGCCAGCTGTGGCGCTACCGATATGCTCGATGGGTCAAACGTCTCATTCGCTACAACCTTGATCCCACTCAGTGCGGGTACTTTTAGCGCTGCCATCAGCGAGTTCAACCCCGTGACCCCACTTGTGTCAGAAGTCGTAAGCGCAGCAATCCTTGTCCACCCTTGCTCATGTGCAAACACCATAGAAGCGAGTATCAATTGTGGCAATGATGCCGAGTCGGCGAAGATATAACTATTGGGCGGACCATCAACGACTGGAGTCATATTCCAGATGACGGGACCTGACGACGTTACCAGCTTGTCAACCGGGACGACAGTGGAACCGAGCGTCCCAGCCAAGATGATCGGTACTTTCGAGGCGATGAGATTAGAAGCGAGTGACACTGACGTTGCCGGACTGGTTTGGTTATCTTGAATTGATATCTGCAGCGGATGTCCGTCAATGCCACCCGTTGAATTTACGTAGCTTTCCGCACCTTTGAGTGCAGCCACCTCTGCGGCGCCAACTGCTGCGCCGCTACCTGTGGCTGACACGATGGCGTGCAAGACATACGGTGACTGCGGCTTGCTAGTTGATGGACTCGAACTTGTTGGAGTCGATGATGCCGAACTTCCACATGCTGCCGCCAGCGTCGTGACTGCCAACAGTGCTACGACAGCTTTAAATCTAAAAGCTGTCGATACTCGATTCGTTGCAAACACCTTAGTCCTGTGAACCCTCATTCGAATTACCCCCCACTTCCGTCGCCGTATCACTTCCCGT
Source organism: Actinomycetes bacterium (assembly GCA_021792075.1). Lineage (GTDB taxonomy): Bacteria > Actinomycetota > Acidimicrobiia > Acidimicrobiales > Acidimicrobiaceae > SCQM01. Next base: position 1,700 of record JAJYVK010000196.1, read on the forward strand.
CGACGCTTCGCCTAATTGGTTTTCATTAACGCAAGAGAATAGGCGCTGATAGGACTTTTGCCATACGCTTCTATTTTCTCTGGTCGCCCGGCCTTTAGAGCACGTCCGCCAAATGCCGTATCAGCCACCCTTGTACAAAGTCAGCTAGATACCAAAGCCCACATCGGCATGGCGTTCGATGCCACCAGTTCCTTTCGAATGTTAACATACTGAGCCGACAAACTTGTCCATTTGGCCAACATTTCAATCACCTGGCACCAAGTATCAATGGCCGGGTTCATTTGACTGACCTGAAAGGCACAGATATTACCTGTTCTCTCGACGAGGCATACTGGGACCTAATCCATCATGGTTGAGTGCCTGAGCCAAGCAAGTAGTACAGACGCTTTTTCAGATATCCGAATTCGCCTCTTCCATATGCGGACGCCCAGAGTGCGGCAAAAGCGACAACGTCACGCTTCAGCCTTGCGTATCCCCGGATCAAAGATGGTCAGGTTCGCTCCGTGGAGGGTGGAAGCCGCTAAGGGCAGGCCTGGGCTGAAAAGGCTGAAAAGAAAATAATAGAAGAGACAAAAGATACCTCGGATTTCATAGTTCTGGCCCATTCAATGTTTTAAAGGCAGCGATTTGCGGTCATCCAAAAATTTTTCAAGGGCCGAATCGATTAAGTGGTGGAGTTCTGGCGGTTTCAGGGGGAACGCAGACGTTCTGGCGTGATACATCTGGGATTTGGAACTTTTTGGCTTGGATCTGATGAGACACGGGGGAGTAGAAAGGAGGTGTCTACAAAGTGTTCCATGTCGATCTGCTCTTTCCAATCTTCGAACTCGAGACCGCATAAGGTTAGAAATTCATGTTGGGTTCTCACGCGACGTCGGCCGCTCTTGATGATCCCGGGGGTACGCAAGGTTGCCGAGAAGTGCGGAGACCCCGGTGCACTTCTCGGCGAGAGCTGGATACCAAGTAGCCCTGGAATTAGCGCTTTGGGCAACTAAAGCGATTTCTGTGCGGATCCGGTCTCCTGCATCTGCAGCGATCATTAGCGGCAACTACCGCCACTTTATGACTCCAGTTCGCAAGGAAAGTTGGAATCTGATTTTGGACTTTGGTCAAAGTCGCGAGTTGGCGAAAATCCTCCTTTCAAAAAGGTAAGGTAGGAACAAAAGGAGATGAAATGAGATGAATAAAGTCGCTTGGCAAGGGTTTCCAGAAGGAGCTGCACCAACTAAAGAGCTATTGAAATATGTTCCCCAACTTTCATTGGCTGAACGGGACCGGCGCTGGAGCGCAGTTCGGGCAAAGATGGCACAGGCGGGGGTTGACGTACTGGTTCTGGTGGCAAACGATAGCTTCTTTGGAATGGGCACAGTCAATCTGCGCTATCTGACTCAGGTGGGTTCTGTATTCGGAGGATATGCTCTCTTTTTCGCAGACGAAGACCCAATTGTCTGGAATAGCAACCAACCACAGATGCAAAGGCCCACAAATCCCTATCTCGGCACACAACAGTGGGTGTCAGATATTCGCATCAATCAAGGTGTGGCCGAGATCGCATCGGAATTACGAACAAGGGGGCTTGAAAAGGCGACCGTTGGCGTCGCTCCCTTTAGCTCAACGCTTGTGACCATACCTTTAATCTTTCAGGCAGAGATGGAGTCGCTGCAAAGTGCGCTTCCAAACGCGAGAATTGTGGATGCTGCGAACATTTTGCAGGATCTTCGCCAGATAAAGAGTGCAGAGGAGGTCGGGCTTCTCACAAACGCAGCACAAATTGCCAGGAAAGCGGTTGATGCGATGATTTCAACTGCCAAACCTTCCATGACCGAGGCTCAGGTATATGCCGAGATGCTGAAGACTCAAATCGTCAATGGTGCAGAGCCGTCAGTTTTCAATTTGATCTCATCAGGGCCGGTTGAGCACACCGAGAGCGAAATTTGGCATCTTCTGCACGGTGCAGAGCAGCCAGCCGCCCCGACATTGCGGCCTTTGGCAGATGGGGACGTAGTTATCACTGAATTTCATACTGAGTACGGCGGTTATTTGGCGGCGACGGAATTCACCGTCTATGTCGGTCGCAAAGCGCCGGAGAAGCTGAAGGACCTATGGAAAGTTGCTGTTGAGTGCCTCGACGCAACTCTGGAAATAATGAAACCAGGCAAGAGACTCGAAGATGTTTGGAAAGCGGTCAGAAGGCCGGTGGAAAAAGCCGGCATGGATTTCGTCGAGCTTGGGTTCCATGGCCATGGAATGGCATCGCCAGAATTTCCGACCGTCGTTCACCGGCCTGAAATGGGAGGACCGAAGTCGATGTGTGGTGAGGGAATAGAGGACATCGAGATTAGGGAAGGCATGGTATTCGGAAACAACATTGACATCTATAACCCCAATTGGAAGATGGATGTTGGCTGTATGTACGGAGACATGGTGGTTATTGGACCCAATGGGGCTGAACCATTGGTTCATGTTCCCCGGGAACTTCCCGAATCGGTATAGCAATAGATTCAGGAATGGCTGTTTGCAACTTCGACTGGATACGATTTTTGCGCTTATCTTCGGCATAGATTCGATCGCCGCCAGCTGTTCTAATTAACGAATAGGCCGCACGAACCTTGGAAAGCCCGGCTTCCCTGTGTGCGAACTCAATCGTTTATTCGCTTAGTAAGCAACATCTTTCGCTTGGATCGAGGCGCCTTACGGCTGAGAGGCCACGCGGGCCTGTCCCGTGATGGTTTAACTAACGGGCCACATCACTTGGACCAGTCAATGGGGAGCCGTCACTTTGGACTTCGAAAACGCGGGTTCACAGGTCTGGTGAAGATTTAGCTGGATCGACGCATCACGAGCCAGTGACACCCCATTTCCGCCACGTTGTTCGACCTAAGCCCGAATTTACCAAGTGGAGTCATCGAGCTTTATAC
>JAJYVK010000197.1 GCA_021792075.1 Actinomycetes bacterium
ATACGCGTCCTTCTTTCGCCATGGTTCCTCCTCTTTGAACGAATCCGATCGTCTCGACATCTTATCAAAGTCTTCACCAAGTCATTGGTGTTACGTTATTATAAATCCGGATGAATTCTCGGTCAATGGGCGAGTTTACCTGCAGGCAGCCGTCAAACCCGAGGAGATCTCTGTTACGGCGTCAAAGGGGGATTGGTGGCACGGACATGGAGTGAAGATGAAGCGGCGGGTTGGCTGAACGCAGATTCTCAAAGAGAGATGCTGGATCTTCCAAGGAGAATCGCCGCCTCGATTGTGTCTCAAGAAGGGGCGGTCTCCCGCATCCTCGACATCGCTTCAGGCCCTGGAACATTCCTCAGGGTATTTCTGGAGATGTTTCCCAGCTCTATTGGTATATGGCATGATGCATCTGAGACGATGAAGGCATCCGCCGAGGGCATGCTCGCAAAGTTTGGTTCTAGGATTACTTGGGTGACAGGGGATATGTATAATATCTCCTCGCTAAACCTGCCCACAGATCTTGACGTGGTACTTACCTCCCGCGCAACGCATCACTTCGCATCGGACGAGCTGTACCGGTTTTACTCCGACGTAGCGAATCTCATTCGCCCTGGTGGCTGGATAGTCAATCTCGATCACACCTACCTTGGTCCGCGATGGGACCATCTCTTCCGTACCGCCAGAAAGGATCTCCTACCCCGAGGAAAGAGAAATCAGGGGGAATCCAGCCATGAACACAGCAGGTCTGCCCCCGAACTGTCGGATCATGTCGCAGCCCTTGGTGCAGCAGGTATCACAGATATTGAAACGGCGTGGCAGGCATATTACACCTTCCTCATCTTGGCCAAAAAGCCATGACAGGGCTACGTACAAGATAGGCCTGACTAATAAAACCATGACTGGTAAGACTACGCACACTGGCGTCGCATTGGCCATCTGAGGTCATACAGATGGCAGAAGGTAGCGCACTTGACTTGATAACGCAATGTCAAGATCTCCAGAACTTCAAGACTTTGGAAGTTCCTCTTTAGCCAAGCGATGATAAGTGCGGCTTAGGTGTCTGTACAGAGTATCTCTGGCAGCAACCGGATCATGATCGCGCAATGCTTTCAGAAGTTCCTGATGCTCCGAAACGCCGGGATCTCCCATGTTCGGAGCCGCCTGCTTTGCTTCCAGCAGCGAATACCGAAGCGGACCTTGAAATGACTCGACGATAAGATTTAGCGTCCTGTTGTGGGCACTTTTTGCCAGGGCAATGTGGAATTCGGCCGAAAGATCCGTGTTGTAACTACTTGTTTCAAGAGATGCACGTGACCGTTCGAGTATCTCCTCTAGTGCCTCAAAGTCTTCCTCTTTGGCCCTTTCGCAAACAAGTTCAATTATTCCCAACTCGAAGATAATTCTCGCTTCTGTAATTTCTGCGGCAGAGAGCGATGACATCGCCAACATGTCTGTGATGCCAGAGATAATATTACTGCTCGTTGGAGCAGTTACATACGCGCCACCGTGGGCGCCAACGCGAATCTCTATCAACCCTGAAGATTCCAGTACACGCAACGCGTCCCTAATGGTAATCCTGCTTACACCAAAGGAGGCACAAAGCTCTCTTTCCGACGGAAGTCTGTCACCCGGCGCGAGCTGTCCTTGGTGGATCAGAGCTCGTATTTGATTGACAATGGTTGCCGATATTCTTGCAGACGTGACGGGACTGAACAGATCTTGTCCAACATCGGTAGTGCGGCGGGCCGGAGTTGGATTGCTAGCCACTCTCTAGGTCCTCCAGTACGTTCATTTCAGATACCTTAGTTGAATACGCCTGCAAACGCGTGCCGTGGAAAAACCGGCTCTCGAAAAACCGTTCTCCGTTAAAGATGCTCCGCCTCCAAATCAGCTAACAGAAACTGCCCAGAAGGACCCCTTCAAGGTTCACACCTGACACACCTAAAGCTACCATGTTTCACGTTCACACACTAAACTTTCCCAACAACCAATCCGAATCAAAACTTCTTTCCCGTTTGCGCAATTCACGAGTGAAATGACCAGCGAACCAGACACTAGGTCCGTCCCGATGGACCGACGCGGAAATCTCATGTTATCGATGTAAACGTGCTATCTTCGAAGTCATTACTTTTGACGCCATTTCCGAGGCAAATTGCGAAACCAGATTAAGGAGTTGCGAAGGGGATGAAGATCGATCCGATTCTTACCGAGATCATCTCTAATAGATTGCTGCAAATTGGATATGAGGGCGGGCTGGTGCTTCAGCGCTGTGCCGTGAGCCCGGGAGTCGTCGAAGGTCGTGACCTCGGCTTCAACGTCTCAGATGCGGACGGCCGCACCGTTGTCTACTCGACCTGGATGCCCAGGCATGGCACAACCCTCTCATACATGCTTCAGAGCTGCATGAGTCGCTTCATGAATGACATCAGGCCTGGGGATATGTATCTAGTCAACGATCCCCACTCAGGCGCTCTGCACATTCTCGACCTGGCCGTTATGATGCCCATCCATTACAATGAAGAACTCGTGGCCTGGGTGGGAAATGCGACACACCACGTCGACGTAGGTGCTATGACCCCCGGCCGTGCTCCGCTCGCCACCGACTGGCACCAAGAAGGAATTATTTTCAAACCCACACGGATTGTCGAAAACGGAAGAATTCGCGATGACATATTCAACCTATTTCTTGACAATGTCAGGATGCCGCGATATCAGTCGCTCGACCTGAAAGCACAGATTTCCGCAAACTTCGCTGCCGCCGAAAAGATATTGACTCTTTTGGAGCGCTACGGAACTGAGGCGCTGAGCCAGACCTTCGAAAGCTCTATAGAATTGGCCGAGGCTCAGGCTAGAGAAAGGCTCTCAGTCCTCAAACACGGTGAATATGAAGCAATCGAATACCTTGACTACGACAAGACTTATACCATCAGAGCAAAACTTACGGTGAACGATGATGGGCTCGTATTCGACTTCGCGGGCACAGATCCCGAAGCGAAGACCTTCATCAACTGCGCATTACCTTGCGCCGTTGCGAACCTTCACAACATCCTTGCCTGCCAACTCTTCCCGGACCTCACAGTAAACGCCGGTACCTTCAAACTCGTAGACGTACGGATCCCAAGTGGAACGCTAATCAACTGCAATCCACCGGCACCGTGCTCGGGGGCCTCGACTATTACGGGATGGCGAGTACAAGGGATCACAATGGCCCTGCTCACCCAAGCACTAATGTCGACGTCAAGACAGAACTACGCTATGGCGGAATGGGGATGGGGGTTTACAGACGTTCAGTGGTCCGGCACCGACCCTCTCGGAAGATGGTACACAGTGAGAGGTGATGCCTCGTTGCACGGTGGGGGCGCTAGGGCGAACAAAGATGGCATTGACGTCTCTAACATTGCTGGCTCGACCAACACGGCGCTGCCAAGTATCGAATCATACGAGTACCGCTATCCGATCCTCTATCTTTCCCGAGGCCTGCTTGCCGACTCTGAAGGCGCGGGGCAGTATCGAGGGGGGAGAGCAGGGTACTGGTCTCGATGCCTTTACGGCGTTGACACCGCCAGCGATCTAAGCTTCTACATTGGTCGGGACGTAGGCTCGAACGGCTTTGGTGGCGGGCAGGATGGGAGCTCTTCCAAAATCGTTATAAAGCGAGCAACCGACATCCTAGAGCGGTTGAATTCCGAGGTGCCATTGTACGATGAGCTGAGCGGGACGGAGGAAGTGTTGAGTCAACAACCCTCCGCTCTGGGGCTCTACATCAACGCTGGTGATGTGGTCTATGTGAGCGGAATGGGCGGCGCCGGCTTTGGTCCTCCCGAGCTGCGTGACAAAGAGGCCGTACTGGCTGATATCGAGGAAGGACTTCTCTCTGCCAAGCGTGCAGAGGAGATCTACGGCGTCTCAGTTGGCTGAGGTCATGCGACCAGACCATAGCTGCTAGCCGAACGCCTGCATTTGTCCGAGTTTTGACAAGACTAGCGACCGTCTTGCAGGAGATCTAATAATTCTGGGTAACTGCTCAGCGGCTTCGGCGATGGCTTAATCTCCAACAATTAGGTCATACAAGGCTTCAAATCCTAGCCGTTTTGACAATGAACGGCGGAGAATGCCACACGCCAACTAGATACATCTATTGGTGCGTTTTACGTCAATTCTTCAAAAAGGGAGCTGCAATGAATGCGATAATAAAGAACGAATTTGCTGCGGTAGAGATCACTGTCGACGATGCGGGCTGCAGCCAAATGCTGAAGATCAGAGATCTCCGATCCGGATCGGAGGTTGAACTTGATGCACTGGAACTCGAGGCTTTCACCAGAACCTCGCACCGTCAATTCGAAACATTCGTGGACCCCAACTGGATGAAGGGATCAACGCATCAGCGAGTATATGGGTCGAAATAGCCGACGATCCAAGATGGCTCAGCTTCATATATTCAACAGCTAGCGTAAGGCCTTCCGCCGTCTCGGACGGGCATTGCGAGCCATCAGCACGGTGTGAGATCGCTGGCAAGCGCTTGCGCGTCCCACGACCACGACAGCTCCAAAGGCTTGCACAGATAAGCCAGATAATGATTTGATTAGTGTCGATTTGCTGACACGAGTTGGCAAGT
>JAJYVK010000198.1 GCA_021792075.1 Actinomycetes bacterium
CATAACAAGAGGTAATAACAAAACCTGGATTCAAGTACGAAGTGCAACCTTCACGCACTGAGATAGGTAAGCTGGAGCACGGCTCAAGGCTATCCATCTCACCACGAAAGGAGCACATTGAAAACGTACTCACAGCTTACCCAGGACCAACGCTATCAAATCTACGCGTCGTTGGTCGCGGGTTGGTCACAGGAAGAGATCGCCCACGAAGTGGGCTGCCACCCCTCGACGATCTCCAGAGAGCTGAAGCGCAACAAGGGCAAGCGCGGCTACCGACCTCGACAGGCCCATTCAATGGCAAAGGCTCGCCAGGAGGGCAACACCCACGCAGTCAAGTTCTGCGATGCCGACTTCACCTTTCGGGTCGACCCTTTGATCACAGCTGGCTACTCACCCGAGCAGGCTGCCGCGAGGCTCGCCCATGAGGGCACATTGTCGATCAGCCACGAGTCGATCTACCTCCACCTCTTGGAGGACAAGGCAGCTGGTGGGGAGCTTTACAAGTCCTTGAGGTGTCAAAAGCAGCGCAGGAAGCGCTACGGCTCCGGTCACGACCGGCGGGGCAAGATCCCAGGTAGGGTGCCGATTTCCAAGCGTGGTCCGGGGGCTGACAACCGCAGTCGCTTTGGTCACGGCGAAGTCGACTGCATCGTCGGGAGAAACCACAAGGGCATTGTGGTCTCGGTGGTGGATCGCAAGTCACGCTACGGCTTTCTGGCCAGGTCCACCGATAAGAGAGCTGACGTAGTCGCTGAGGTACTGTGCAAAAAACTCCGCCACGTCAAGGACGTCTTCAAGACTCTCACCTTCGACAACGGCCTGGAGTTCGCCAATCACAAAAAGATTGCCACCCACCTTGACGTGAAGACCTTCTTCTGCGATCCGTACTCATCTTGGCAGCGAGGCACCAACGAGAACTTTAACGGGCTGGTGAGGCAGTACCTGCCCAAAGGAACCGACTTGAGGACCGTCACCGACGACCAGCTCGCAGAGATCGAAGACAGGCTCAATCACCGTCCCCGGAAGGTACTCGGTTGGCTCTCTCCCTACGAGGTATTCCACGGTGTCCGTTTCCGCTATACTTGTTGAAAATATTGCACTTCGTACTTGAATCCAGGTTTCGCGTGAGCGCATCAGAGCACCGTTATCACTATTGTCCGTACGTCATAGTCAATGATCAGATTCCTAGCTTCCTTGGTCTTGAGACCCACCTGCTTGAGAAGTTTGTCCGTCGCATTTTTGGATTTATGCAGACGTTCATCATCAGTTTCGTTGCGACTGTACGTGGTCAAATAGAGCCAGTGCTCCTCCCTGACCTGTTGTGTTCCATCTGTCATAGTTATCAGTTTTGTCGTTGCTCCCGTATGAAACATCGCCAAGGAATTGTTGGTGTTTTCATTGGCTGAATGATAGGGACTGAAGGGCTTTAGGCGTAGCGCCCCATTGCTCTCATGAGCCGTGTATACGAGAGATTTGGCAATGCCCGCTTGTTCAAGAAAGCCTATCCCGAGACGACCATCGCTGCTGAGCCTACGTGTTACACGACGCATATTAACCATCGATTCGATGGTAATGAAAGTTATAATACCTAATCATAGTAATTATTATAGCATAGATAAGCACTTCTTCGACATTTCTCATTGGTATTCTCCTATTAGGCATGTGGCACCTTTCTGTGGATGATTTTCGCTCACCACAAAAGGATGTCACAGCCTCTTAGCACCCATTGTTCCAGTGCCTAATCCATGCCCTCTCGTAGGTGGCACATTTCAGCGAGAATACTCAACCAGATACTCCCAAAGCGAAGACTGCGGTCTAATCCACGAGTCATTCGGAAACGGATGAGTCCGTATCCCACCAAGTACCCCCAACACAGAAACTGCCCTCAGCCCTCAGCCCTCAGCACTTCTGCCAAAGATCTTATCTTCGTCATCCCTGGTTGGCCCTAAGAGGCTGTCGCGAATCTTTTCCCAGCGCGATCATGAGATGTCCGATTCGGTAAGCCGCCTAAGGAGCATCCTCGAATGAGCCGCCCATATAAATCCTTCGGTTACTTGTGGATCTCGTTCGTAGTCAATTTGAAGACGTCGGTTATTCATCAACCATGACCATGTTCTCTCCACCACCCAACGCCTGGGAAGTGCTTCGAATTGATGGGCATGTATTCTTTTGACCACCTCGGCTGAGATGTGATATTTCTGGCACTGCTCTATGAACGTTCTTTTGAAACCCGAGTCACAGAAGATCTTCTTCAATCTTCCGCTGCGCATCCTAGCCTTATGCATGACACAGGTTCCACCGGCATTGTCAGATACAGAGGCAACCATAACCACAACAGCAATTAGAAGTCCCATAGTGTCTACAATTCCAAAGGTCTTCCTACCCGATATCTTCTTGCCTGCATCATATCCCCTGGTGGGACTGGTCACAGTTGCAGCACCTCGTACACTACGAGCATCGACAACGCCAGCAGATGGGTCGGGATCTCTTCCCTCTTTCTCCCTAACCATTTCAATGAGTCGTTCGCCTGCTCTCTTCCAGGTTCCGTCCTTAGACCACTGCACGTGATAGCGATGCACAGTATTCCAATGGGGATAGTTCGATGGCAGAGCTCTCCACTGGCAACCTGTCGCAGTGACATAAAGGATTGCATTTACGATGTCTCGCTTCTCCCACTTTGGTGCACGACCGATGCGACCATCTCCGCCATAGATGGGAAAGAGATCACAGATGAGATTCCACTCCTCATCGGTTAGATCACCATGAGTAGAACGCCATGTTTTCGAAGGACCTGTAGATTTGGATGCCATAATTTCAGTCTACTACAGTTGCACACCCAGAGAAGGGCCTTTTAGCTATTGTACTGCTCTATATTTCCCGACAGGTTCTAAGTAAACGGTATTGTTGCGCTACAAACGAAAGGAAAGTTTCAATGTAGAAGATTGGAACCAACAAGATGCTGTACCAGAGATGGAGGTTATGGCCCTCCGCAGCCGCCCTGCAGGGGGAGGCTGCAAACCACCGTCAGGTGCGCTGGTAAAGAGCCAGGGTATCGAGCGTGACGGAAAAGGCGGACAATCAGTCCGTCAGGTGTGATTCAGGAAGACGAGCGAAAGCGAACCACTGATGACGTGTCGAAAGTTTATGGATGGCATCAAAACCGGGGTAGCAATACAACTTCGGGATGAGTCTGGGAGATACCTGTCTACTGCCCAGGTGGTGTCCGGCATTCAGGTGGCGCGAGCCTGTTTCAGGCCCTGGTATAGAACGTGGGAACCTGTCATCTCGATAGTGTTGGCTGGAACAAGAACTCAGAGGGTTCCCAGCCAACAAGAGGGAGAACCTCAAGGGGCGAAATCCCCAAGGGGCAGAGTACCGATGCGAGGCACAGGGGCGGACCGTCCCGTAGGAGCTGTGAAGCCTGGTAATTCGGGCAGAGCAAAGGGGACGGGTCATCTGGGTTTACTTAGTGGTCAACCACTACTTGGTGGGATGAGCCGGTGAGTGAACCAAAGTTACAAACGGCAAAGCCATTTGCTATTTCCAAAGCTGTTGTATTTGAGGCATATCAGAAGGTCAAAGCCAACGATGGAGCTGCTGGTATAGATGGGGAGTCGATAGATGAGTTTGAGAAGAACTTGAAAAGGAATCTCTACAAACTCTGGAATCGCTTGTCATCGGGGTGCTATTTCCCACCGCCAGTTCGTGGCGTCGAGATACCGAAAAAGGCAGGAGGATCGAGAATTTTAGGCGTGCCTACCGTAGCAGACAGAATTGCCCAAACCGTGGTCAAGATGTACTTGGAGCCGGAAGTGGAACCAATATTCCATTCTAACTCCTATGGCTATCGGCCCAAGCGGTCTGCTCTTGATGCGGTTGAGGCATGCCGGAAAAGGTGCTGGAAGTTCGACTGGGTGATCGATTTAGACATCCGTTCGTTCTTTGACAGCATCGATCACGATCTCATGTTGAAAGCGGTATCACGACACACTGGTGAACGGTGGATCCTTCTTTATATCGAGAGGTGGCTAAAAGCCCCGCTTGAAAAAGAGGATGGTACCACCATCAGAAGAGATCGAGGAACCGCTCAAGGATCTGCGATTTCACCACTTTTGGCAAATCTCTTTCTTCACTATGCGTTCGATTCCTGGATGGTTCGGAACTTCCCGAACTGCCCATGGGAGCGTTATGCCGATGATGGGGTAATTCACTGTGCAAGCGAGCAAGAGGCCAGAGAGGTCTTAGCTGCACTTAGCCAAAGACTGGCCGATGTCGGTCTGGAGCTTCATCCAGACAAGACGAAGATTGTGTACTGCAAAGATGCAAACCGCAAAGGCTCATACGAGTGTGAGCAGTTTGACTTTTTGGGTTACCAGTTTCGTCCCCGATTGGCCAGAAACAGATCCGGCCAGTTTTTCGTCAGCTTTGTGCCGGCGATCAGCAATGCCGTGATCAAGGCGATAGGGCAAAAGATCAGAGGCTGGCGCCTCAATCTTCACAGTGACAAATCACTAACTGATCTCGCAGGGTTTATAAATCCAATCCTGCGGGGGTGGATCAACTACTATGGGCGCTTCTATCCGTCTAAGTTGTTCCGCACTCTC
>JAJYVK010000199.1 GCA_021792075.1 Actinomycetes bacterium
CTGGAATCTCGGGAATATCACCTTGTTGGGGGATGCGGCTCATCCTATGCTGCAGTACCTTGCACAGGGTGCATGCCAAGCGATCGAAGATGCAGAAGCCATTGGCGTCGCATTCGATCGGGAGCCGAAGAATGTAGCCGAGGCTCTGGCGATGTACCAGAGTGCCCGCACGGTCCGTACTGCAAGGGTGCAACGAAACGCGAGGCTCTGGGGAGACATGTGGCACATAGATGGTGCCGGCCGGCTGATGCGGGATGAGCTTTTCAAAATGAGAGATCCCGACGACCACTCGCACATCGAATGGCTTTACGGCAAGCGTGATCCGTTGGAGGTAAAGCCTTAGGAGCGGGGGATCGCCATGAAACCACGCGGCGCGAGAAGGCTGCTTGGGATTTGGGAGGATCGCTACAATGATTGGAACAGGTCGCCATCCCAGCAATGGGGCTCTAGGGCGACGGATGTGACCGTTAGCTCTGCTGTGAGTCCGTGGCACCGGCAGACTTCCCGATCTGGAGTTGGTTGGTTTGGTTGACACAGGGTTTGGTGGAAAAGGGCGGCAAGAGCTTGAGTCGCATGGTACGTCGCTCGAGGAGCGCGAGTCGGTGACCAATGACGAAGAGTTCGACTTGGCAACGGCGCCAGGCCACCTGATAAGAAGGGCGCAGCAGGTGCATACCTCGGTTTGGGCGGCTGTCGTCGGCGAGGATCTAACCAGCTCTCAGTTTGCTGTCTTGAATGTTCTTCATGACAAGCCGGGCGTCGACCAGACAACGTTGAGCCAGTTGGCGTCATTGGATACATCTACGTGCCAAGATATTGTTGCCCGCTTGAAGCAAAAGGGATTGATCGACAGGGTGAGGGATCAAAGCGACGGCAGGCGTTGGCTGCTTCGACTCAGTGAAAAGGGAGTTCGCACCAGGGCAGCGGTGGTGCCACGAGTCAAAGAGGTGGGCGAGCTGCTGCTTGGCTCGATGCGTCTGCAGGACCGCCGCGATTTTGTCCGCCTGTTGTTCGAGGTTACACGCCGGGGTGCCGAGGCACCTGAATTTTGAGCTAATCGAGAGATGACTGGGGCTTGAAATGGCACCCAGAAGATCTATGGAGGAATTTGTGAAGCGAAGACTGACGCTGGCTTGCTGGGATTACGATAGGACTGCCGCGCTTGCTGACGGTCGGGTCGCTCCGGAGGGAATCGATCTAAACTATCTTTGCCTTCCCATAGAGGAGACGTTCTTCAGGATGGCTCGCAACGGCGAGTTCGATATGTCGGAGATGTCCTTTTCCTCCTACGTGTTGAGCCGGAATACATCGGACCGCTTCATTGCGCTCCCAGTTTTTCCGTCGCGGGCTTTCAGGCACTCAGGCATCTACATCAACACAAATAGCGGGATCACGAAGCCGACAGATCTTATAGGCAAGGTTGTAGGTGTGCCCGAATATCAGGTGACCGCAGCTGTTTGGATCAGAGGGATGCTCGAGGACTACTACGGGGTGCCTGTTGACTCAGTCAGTTATAGGACCGGAGGACTCCACGATCCCGGCCGCTACGAGAAGATACAGATCCAACCCAAAGGCGTGGAGATCGTGCCGATACCCAATGACAGAACCCTTTCCGAGATGCTGGTATCCGGCGAGATCGCTGCGCTATACAGCCCCCGCTCCCCCCAGCCATTCTTGGACAGGAATCCGAACGTGGCCAGATTGTGGGGTGATTCCCCTGATGCGGAGATCGAGTATTTCAAAGCCACCGGGATCTTCCCGATAATGCACACGATCGTCATCCGGCGTGACGTATATGAAAGCGATCGTTGGATCGCCGGCTCGATGTACAAGGCGTTCCTCGAGGCAAAATCGCTTTTGAGCAAGCGGCTTGAGGAGAGTGCTGCATTCATTCACATGCTTCCTTGGAGTATCCAGCACCTTCGTATGACCAAAGAGATTATGGGAGAGGATTACTGGCCCTATGGCATCGACAGCAATCGCCATGTTTTGGAGGTCTTTTTGAAATATTCTTACGATCAGGGACTGGCGGCGAAGAGGTTCGAGGTCGAGGAGCTTTTCGCTCCTGAGACTCACGAATTGGTACTGATCTAATAACAGCTGTCATATAGGCCATAACCAGCATTTACAGGGAGGGGGGTTCCATTGCGGTTGGTGAGTTTCGGTGAAGGGGGGTCTCGTGTCGGCGTGGTGGCACGCGATGGGACCATCTCAGAGGTGACCGACCTCGTTTCGGGACGTGATAGTGGATTAGGTGCGATGCGGCGGGTTATCCAAAGCTTCGCTGATATCGAAGATGGGCTTCACGCACGTGAGATTGCTGGCGGAGGGAGCAGCTTGAGTTTGCTTACTTTGTCTGCGCCCGTGAGCGATCCCACAAAGATCGTGGCAGCCCCTGTGAACTACCTCGATCACATGGAGGAGATGCAGCAGCTGGGGCACATAGATTCTCTAGGCGTTTTTCTTAAGGCACCGTCTTCTTTGATCGGCCACGGTGGAACCGTGCTTCTCCCGTACAGCAATCGCAGGTTTGATCAGGAAGGCGAACTCTGCCTGGTCATTGGGAAGTTAGCGCGCAACGTGAAGGTCGAAGAGGCTGAGGAGTACATATTCGGTTACAGCGTGCTCTTGGATATCACTATGCGAGGTGGCGAAGACCGCTCTACGCGGAAGTCGTTTGACACCTTCACCCCCATGGGGCCATGGATAGCCACATCCGATGAGGTTGGACCTGTGGAGGAGCTGGAGCTTCGCTGCTGGGTCAATGGCGATCTAAGGCAGCATGCCCACATATCGGATCTGATCTGGGGTGTCCCCGAGCTTGTCGCTTATGTCTCTTCGGTAATGACGCTATATCCGGGTGACATCATCTCGACTGGGACGCCAAAGGGTGTAGGTTCCCTAGGGGACGGGGATGAAATAGTGGCCGAGATCTCACAAATTGGCCGTCTGAGCGTTTCCGTAAGCACTGTGGGAGCATCCTTTTCGGTGACACGAGGGGGAGCAGCAGGTATATTGCAGCAATCACATGAAGGACCAGGTTGATCGAGCCTCATTGGACCAGTCAGGTACTGGCCCAACATGAACCGATTTCAAGGTCGGTTGCCATATTGATTTCAGCGAAAGCGTCAGAAGGCGCTACACCAGATGTCTAATCAAAAAGAGTCAGTTGAACAAAGCAGATCAGGAGGAAAAAAGATGGCAAGTCCAAAATTTGTGGCCCCCGAGGGGATGCCTAAGAAGAACGAGGTTGACGACTTCTACGAATCAGTTGCAGATGCGGACCTGCAGCCGCTCTGGGTGCAAAAGGGGATAATGCCCAACGAGCCTCCTTTGGCTGCAGTACCCTTTGCCTGGAAGTGGAAGACATTGAAAGAGCTGGCAGAGCTTTCGGGGGAACTCATCCCAATCGACCGCGGCGGAGACAGGAGGGTGCTCTCACTTTCCAATCCGGGTCTGGCTGGCCAACCTTACGCAACTCAGACCTTGTGGGGTGCTGTTCAATACCTCGGGCCTGGAGAGGTTGCTCCCGCTCACAGACATACTCCCGCTGCGCTGAGATTTGTGATAGAGGGGTCTGGGGTTTGGACTCTCGTCAATGGTGACCCGGTTCCGATGGCACCGGGCGACCTTGTGCTTACTCCGAGCTGGTCGTGGCACGAGCATCACAATCCCGGCAAGATTCCGATGATCTGGTTCGATGCGCTTGATCTGCCGTTGGCCCGATCCTTGGATGCGGTCTTCTTCGAGAACGGTCCGGATCAGATGGTCAACAGGGCGGTGGACCCAATCTCCAAATCGGAGCTCACCTATGGGACTAGCACAGGACTTGTGCCATTCGATCATGCCGATCAGACGCTATTTTCGCCCCTCTTTGCATATCGCTGGAAGGATACCGACCGAGCTCTGTCAAGGTTGATTGAACTCTCTGCGGACGGTACTGCCTCAGTGAAATTTGTGGATCCGACACGAGGAATCGATGTTATGCCAACCATGCGCTGTTCAATGCACCGCGTACTCGCGGGGTCAAGAACGCGCAAGTACCGGAGAAACGGCTCTTCGGTTTGGGTCACTTTCAGAGGTTCCGCGGTGGTCTCAGTCGGCGAGGAGCGCTTCCATCTTGACGAAGGGGACATGTTTGCGGTGCCCTCCTGGTGCGCCCTGTCTATCGAGGCGACTCAAGATTCGGACTTCTTTTGCACCTCAGATGCACCTGTTTTCGAAAAATTGGGTCTGGCGAGGGAAGAACTGCTCGACTAGCGGCCTAGCGCCTTTGGATTCTAGGTGGAGGCCAAGAGTCGCGGGGTATTGCGAAAGTGCCTCTTTGACAGCGCCTTTTGCTGCCAGAGTGGGTGCCGATGCATGTTAGTCTTTGGCAAAAGAGTCTATGTCTACTGGTAAAAAGTTGAAGGAGTGGGTAACAGGCGATGAGATTAGCTACGATCAGAGTCCCGTCGGGGACAAAGGCTGTCATGATCGATGGAGAGGAAGCCGAAGAACTCGGCTACGCAAGTGTTGGCGAGCTCCTGTCAAATCCCTCATGGGAAAGCGATCTTAGGCAGACCGGGGTTTATTACGAGACCGACGGACTTGACTATGCG
>JAJYVK010000200.1 GCA_021792075.1 Actinomycetes bacterium
GTGTTTAAATACAGAAAATGTATAAAGTAGTGGTGTCAGAATCAATGTCGGAATTAATTATCAAGGATCTCAGAGCCTCGGTTGCAGACAAGGAGATACTCTGCTGTGGTACTCTCATTTTGGCGGGCATCCTGCTTCGACAGAGTCTCCCCATGGATGTGTTATGGTTCTAATTTTGGATCCTGTTCGGTTGCTCTGCTCCGTAAATCTTCCAACCGTCTGGCCAGATCTGATACATCTAATGGTGGGGACTGGCGATGCACAATAGCATGGCAGTTCGGACAGAGTGGAACGAGATCGTGGATCGGATCGACGACGTACGCGTCACCCATCCCTGAGACAGGAACCACGTGGTGGACTTCGATATAGCCTGCGCCAATCGTTCCATAAAACTCCCCCAAATCCATGCCACATGCCTTACACCGGTGTCCATGGGCTGCGATGCACGCGGCGCGGTTTATGGGGTTGCGTTCGTAACGGTTTACCTCGATGCGCGTCTTGGCGCCCTCAGGTAGGCCCTCGGCAAACACTTGAGCATCTTTCCCCGATGCCTCGTCGACAGGAAGGAGCGCAAACACTAGGTTCAGGAAGATCAGCGTCAGTTCGGTGAGCTCTTTCATCACGGACTCTTGTCCTTGGGCGGCAGCATCGGATAGGCAGGAAGCGGCCATATCAAACCGGCGCCACGGTGCTGGAGGTAGGTCAGTAGCTGCCGTGAAAGCCAAGTCATTCACGCGTATATCGAGTCTGATCCCTCTTTCAACCATTAGACTGGCAACTGCTGCAAAGGTTGTCTTTCTTTGAAGATCTGCATCAGCCATGCTGGCAAGCAGATCTGCCGCGTAGCTGTCCAGTACCAAAAGAGCATCAAGACTGCGCCAACCGCTCTTGATCTCAACGGAAAAACCATGAGGGGGTGACAGCTCAACCGGCCGTAGGAGGATGATCTGTGAGCCTTGTCGGAACTGTCCCGTTCCGGCAAAAGGAATTCCGAAACGTGCTGTTGCCGCGGTGGCAAGACGCTGTGCTTCATTCATTCTCGTTTTCCATCAGGTCTGGATCGGGAAGATCCTCAACAAGGCGACGTAGAAGACGTGACACTTCATAGCGCAGTTCCTCGAAGTAGCGCTTGGTCTCTTCGTTCACCGTGCCAAGTTCGGCCGCGCACAGAGCCCAAAGCAGCGAATCCAGTCCTTGAACCGTAACGCCGGATTTCCGGTTTGGCAGATACACTTTTGAATAGTAGGGATGTCTGGTATTGATCCTTACGGCTTGGTTTCCGTCAATCAGAGCTGGCTCCCAGAGGATACCTTCAACTAGCTCTTCCACAGGCTGGACATGCAGCTCCTCAGGCCTCGTGGACTCGCTGAGCTTCAGTTTGAGTGTGACTGGACCATACTTATTCTCTATCGTGACCTCACCTGTCTTGCCATCTACTGACTTTAAATTAGCGGTTTTTAAAGCACCTGCTTTCGCGTGAATTGCATTGTTCGACGCGGTGTGAAGCAATACCGATACGCCAGACGCTGCGGCGAAACGACCGCTTCGGTATCGCTGCTCGGCCTCACGACGTGGGGCGATGAGAAATTTCTGCAGCCACTCGAATAGGTCCTCATTAAGGAGAATCTGTGATTTCTTGATATCAATATGGAAGGCTTCATCTAGCTTGTGGTCAAACGAGAATTCAACCCGCAGCAGCGTAAAGTGCGGCTCCTTGCGGAACATATCCATCCAGTCAGGGCCATGGATCATACGGTTTTCCCTGTACACGTAAATACCTTGGTAATCGTTCGACAGCCGTGCCCTGCGTGCGGCTTCCGCATCGCTGAATTCGTCTTTGCGGGGCAGAACAAACGCTCGGGCAATAAAAGTGGCCTCCTGCATATTGCCAAATGTAACTTTTTGTTTTTCTTCTAGCAATGGTTTTTTCGTTTCAGATAAACAAAACGGGTCCCAAGGATCAAGGACTTGACCGTTTATCCTGAGCGTAACGTTCCGGGCACGCATGTCAGTGTGATCCAGAAATCTCTGGTATACCATCGAGCAGTGTTCCTTGAGGACATCCACATGTCGTTCTAGTGCCTTGCGTGCGGGCTTGCCACCCGGCTTGGAATATTCGCGAACCAACCGGTCGATCTTCTCCCATAGCACCACCGTGCCAGACTTATTTGGCGCGGCACGCTCAAGGAGCTGCAGCTCGTTTTGGGAAGGCTCGCCAAGCTCAAGTTCCCACTTCTTGGTCTCTGCGATGAGGTCTAGATCCCATGTTGCCTTCAGCGGAGCTACTGCGGGATCATTGCGTGTAATCACTGATAACCGTTTGCAGAATGCAGTAGACGCAGTCTTTAGACCCAAGCCAAATTTGCCGAGGCTCGAGGGATCTGTGCGTCGCTTTGAGCCGTAGCGCATAGCATTGATAAGCTCTTCGCGATCCATGCCACAGCCGTCGTCGAGCACAGCCAAGAAAATCTCGCCATGCATGTCCATATCCACCTTCACTTCGATCTCACTGGCGCCTGCAGAGATCGAGTTGTCTATGATGTCAGCTACCGCTGTGTGGAATTGATATCCAGTATCCCGGAGTCCCTCACTGATGCGTTCTGGGTCTGGGACAACTTCAATGTACTCATTCTGGTCTCTCATGACTCCTCCTCACGACCGGATGCGGATGACCTTCCATCCTGGGGACAGTCGAAGAGTACTCTCTTGACGGGCAGCGACCCGTACTTTCTGGGCTCGGATATAGAAGCGTCCTTGCTCGTCCGTACTAAGCTCTACTATGTCTCCTGCCTTCAGATTTTTTGAATGGATGTACCTCGTCATGCCTGTGAGCCGGTACTCGTTACGAGTTCCACCGAACAGTTTTCCATTATAGTAGATGAAATCGAACGGCCATTTTGTAATTCCGTCCTCGTCAAGAAAGACGAGCGTGCAGCGTGGGTTCTTCAGGTGCTTCTGAAGTGTCGGAAAGAATTCGAGCACTCCACCAGTTTTGGGAATGAGAATCCCGGCTTGATGGGTAGCGGTTTCTCCCGCGTCGTTCGGACTTAGAATCTTGCAGATCGTCTGGGTGATCATATGCTAGTATGCTGGCCGGAATTAGTTGCATTGGTTGAGAGCGGAGAGCGACGGAGTGCGTTGAGGATATCGGCCGCTTCTGGCTCTGTGGCAGTTTCAGGAGCTGCACCAGCCACAAGAGCTCGCTTGACATCCAGCCGTTCCACGATGACTTCCTCAACGGTGTCTACGCAGAAAAGCTGATGCACCGTAACTGGTCGCGTCTGGCCGCGACGGTAGGCACGCGCTGAAGCTTGGTCTTGGACCGCCGGATTCCACTCTGGAGTATAGTGGATTATATGGCTGGCAGCTGTGATATTAAGCCCGGTTCCTGCCGCGCGGGGATTCAAGACCAAGACGCCGGGTCTGGATGTTGCCGAGAATCTGTCGACTCTAGACTGCCTCTCCGCTATGACAACACGGCCATCGATCCAGTCAATATGGGTGTAGCCGAACCGACGATGAAGGTCCGAGACGATGATGTCAATCATTTCTGTGTACCCCGAAAAGACCAACGCCTTCTCACCTTCCAAAAATATCTCATCAAGGATCTCAAGCAGCCGTTGGTACTTTGGCCACTCCTGTACTGGATCGTCTGTGCACAGCCCGAGCAGCCAAGGGTGGGAGCAGAACATCCGCAACTGGCTGAGCGCAACAAGCGTTGCGGCGTGACTGTATTTGTCTTCCACATTCCGTCTGATCCTCTCGTAGGCTTCCGCATGCTTGCTAACGAGGCGCATAGGCTGCGGGATATCGATCTTCGGTGGCAGATCGCACGCGACTTCCGAAACCCTCCTGCGAAGGAGGATCGGTGACACCAGTGGTCCCAAACGCTGCGCATCCGTCGCAGTATCGTCAAACTGGGCCAGAAACTCTCCCCGTGATCCGAGCATACCAGGCAGGGCAAAATCGGCAATCGACCACAGGTCTTCGAGACTGTTTTCCACAGGGGTGCCGGTTACCGCGATCGAAACACGCCGTGGAAGAGACTTCGCCACCTTTGTTCGCTGGGCATCCGGATTCTTGATAGCCTGCGCCTCGTCCAGAACTACACATTCCCACTGGACCGCAGCCAGCAAGACCTGATCCCTGATCAGGATGTCATAGGACGTCACGACGACATCAAACGCGGAAAATAGCGCGGTCGAGCCTGTGCGGCCTGCTCCCTGATGCAGGAGTACAGAAAGATCTGGGCAGAACCTGCTAACTTCGCGCCTCCAGTTCTCCATGAGTGTGGCTGGGCACACGACGAGACTGGGTCGGCGGCCTTGAATTCTTTCGGTGGCCAGGAGCGCGATCACCTGCACCGTCTTGCCAAGACCCATTTCGTCGCCCAGTATGCAGCCGAGCCCCTCGGATGCTATTCCTGACAACCATCTGAAGCCCTGAACTTGGTACGAGTACATGCGCGTAGCAACGGGAGGCAGACCGCTGGCAATGGTGGATAGTGCCCCTGCCATATCATGCGCATTGCACTGCCAGTAGTCTTGGGAAACAACACCGTGCATTCTCGCGCTTCTTGTCAGGCCGAGAT
>JAJYVK010000201.1 GCA_021792075.1 Actinomycetes bacterium
TAGTGCACCCCTTGCCGCAAAAGAATGTCCGGACGAAGCAGTCCCGGAAGGTGTTAGCCCGCTCTGATGCCAGCGACTGGAAAGGTCCAACACGAAAGTATGACATCGTCAAAGAAGCTTCCATTGCCTCTCTGGTAGTTCTCATCCTGGTAGTTATCCTCGCAGGTGTTTTGTCCTCGCCGAATGATCCTCCAGCAACCATCGCGACCTGGGCGAAGGTCGCACCTGCCGATTTCATGGCAACTGCGGCATCTGAAATTGCCGGCACTAGCGAGACAGCACAGTACGGCCCACCGTACAACAACGGCTCGGGAAACGTACAGAGTCTTCTGTTCTCGCCCCAGAGGCTGGCCGGAGTCCATCAACCAATTGACACAGCCAACGCTTTTGTGCTGTCACCATTGACCCGATTAGCTGCAACAAACGCCTCTTTGGCCTTTGCCCTTGGAACGTACGAGCATTCATCAAAAGCTACGCAAAAGGCTTGGAACCAGGCATATTTGAAAGCGGTAGAAAAGGTGACTTTCATTGGCGGCCAACCATCGGTTCCCTCTGCCAACGACGGGCCTGTGCCGGAACTGATATCCGCTGAGTTTTCGCTCGCCCGTTCGGGCGCCCTCGACGCGGACCTTCTCGCAGAGCAACCTTTCTACGGAACCAACTTTACCAAGCCGTTGCTGTTCTTAGAGGATGGCGAATACTTTGCATCACTCGCACACGCAAAGCACCTGACCGGATCACAATGGGGCGTGATGAATGAGACGGGTAACTACCCTGGCCAACCCTGGCTCTGGCTCTACACCCTCTGGTACCAAATGCCGGGATTCAAAAGCTCTGCAAACGTCGATCTAATAGCGGTCTACCTTACTGGCGTAGCCACCATCCTTCTCCTTCTAATTCCATTTATCCCAGGATTGCGAAGCATCCCAAAGTGGATTCCCATTCACAAAGCGATCTGGCGAAATTGGTACAAGCGGGCTGAGGACACCTCGCCTGATCAGTTGACTGAGTCGACCAGCTAAAAAGCTGAACCGGTTTGGCGTAGACAGTCGCATCGGGGCGGATGGCAGGTAAGTTGTTTGCCCTCCTTAGTGCCCGAAGCTTGAGTCTTCTCGGAACTCGCTCTGATGCAGATCTGGTATTCTCCGATTGGATTCTCGTTAGCATCTTAATATGCCCACAAACGGGTTTTTGAGACGTTAGGTGCCGCAATGCTTCAGGAATCAACAGAAAATACCATCCTTTCGATATTGGAGCTTGGCGAATACGTTAAGACCGCCCTCAACCTCAGCTTTGGCGCCGATGGACTCTGGGTCAAAGGGGTAGTCGCCTCATACTCTCCGCATAGCTCCGGACACCATTACCTAGATCTCCAGGAGTTTGGCGAACTTGGTTCCGCGGCACCGGTGGCAACAATCAGTTGCGTTATCTGGAAGACAAAGGCTCAATTGCTACTAAGCCAACTCCAGTCAACTCAACTCGGCAAGATCAGGAATGGACTCAGTCTCGTTGTCCGCGTCAAACCAAATTTTTGGCCAAAGGGTGGAAGGCTATCATTCCAAATCGAAGAGATTGACATAGCCCTCTCACAGATCGCAAACCTCCAGGAAAAAGAGAAGATCCGCGCCAAACTTCGGCAACTTGGGATTTGGGAGCACAATCGCCGGCTTGAGACTCCCTTGGTCCCACTGTCCATAGGGCTCGTCACGGCACGTGGTAGCGCCGCTGAGAGTGACTTCATCGGCGAATTGACAAGGAGCAAATTTGCCTTCAAGGTCACTTACCGCCCCGCATCAACCGCAGGAGAGGCTGCCCCCGCTCAGATATCCCGATCGATTCGCCTCCTTCAAGACACAGACATCGACGTCATCTGCCTTGTTCGTGGAGGCGGCTCGATGTCAGACCTGTCTGTCTTCGACACCGAGGAAGTGGTTACTGCGGTAGCGGCCAGCGCCATTCCAGTATGGGTCGGAGTGGGACACTCGACGGATACTACCCTAGTTGAAGAGGTTTCCAACAGGTTTCTAGACGTTCCCCAGAGCGTCGCACGAGCCTTAGTTGCAAGAGTCCAAGAATTCTTGGACCAGATCAACGCTCTTGGCCAGCGAGCACATACCGCAGGCCACTCAAGGGTCGAAATTGCGCGACTCCAGCTCTCGGAGGTGTCCCACCAAGCCGTCCGTAGGCCCTTGGAGTTAATCCATACCCATAGCATGCGAATCAGCCAGCAGGTTGAGCGCATTCGAACCTCCGCCTTGCTGGCAACGGCCTCGGCCAAATCCGAACTCTCAGACACTGCACACCTTGCATCAGTTGCAGCGGGCTACGCCGTTTCCGAACAAAAACGACATGTGGACGCGTTCTCGAATCTCCCAAGAGCTACATCGATCTCGATCATCAAAGACCATGCCCATCTGCTAGATCTCCTCGAAGGATCCACTCGGGCTAGCGATCCGGAAGAGATGGCTAAAAGAGGCTTCTCACTTCTTGCGACAGAATCCGGAAGCCTAATAAAGAGAATTGACGCGCTAATTGTCGGCCAACGAGTCAAGGGAATCGTTGGCCATGGTAGCTTTGTCGCTAAAGTCGAGGAAGTATCGAACAGAGAGAACGGACGAGGTGAGACCGGTGCCTGAAGCTGGAGACGAGAATCTGAGTTATGTTAACGCATTGAACGAACTTCGAGAACTCGTGGACCGGTTGTCAACCGAACAGGATATCGACCAACTTGCTAAAGAGGTCAGCAGAGCGAAGCTGCTAATTGACTTTTGCAGGGCGCGCATAACCAATGCCGAAGTTGAGATCAACCAGATACTTTCCGATAGCTCTGACGAGGAGCCCTTTTAGGTTTGACATAGCTATGCGCGCAGGTAAATCTTGTCGGCGTCGTACTGAAACCTATTGCGCTCCGCCTCAGACCGATAAATGCTTGGTGAGAACTCCGTAGACGGCATTCACCCGCCTAAAACCCAAAATGCGGCCGGAGCGTAGTCAGGAGACCTTGAGCGAGATGTCAAGGGCCTTCACAGAGTGAGTCAATGATCCGGCAGAGATGTAATCCACACCCGTCGCAGCCACCTCTCTGACTCTTTCAACCGTCATGTTTCCGCTGGCTTCAAGTTTTGCCCGCCCTGAGGTGATTGCGACCGCCTCTGCCATCATTTCTGTGGTCATATTATCGAGCAATATCGCTGGCACTTTGAACTCAAGCGCCTCCCTCAACTCGTCGAGCGTCTCGACCTCGACCTGAACTGCAAGATAGTGTGGTGCGGTCTTGTTCAGAAGCTCTAGGGCCTTGGTAATGCCTCCCGCTGCCTTTATGTGGTTGTCCTTGATAAGGATTCCATCGTAAAGGCCAAATCTATGATTCTGTCCGCCGCCGATCGTCACAGCGTATTTTTCGAGAAAGCGCAGACCTGGCGTAGTCTTGCGCGTATCGAGGATTTTAGCTTTGAAGCCCTGAATCTCATTCACAAACGCCCGAGTCCTCGTCGAGATGCCAGAAAGCCGCTGCAGCAAGTTCAGAGCCACTCTCTCGCCTCCCATGATTTTTCCCAAGTCGCCAGAGACTTCTGCAATGACGTCGCCCTTCTTTACAGCCTGCCCCTCCTCGATGAGAGGAGTGACAACTATCCTCTCGTCAACCATGCCGAATGTCTTGGCAACAACTGTCAAGCCGCAGATTACCCCGTCCTCTTTCATGATAAATCGCCCTTTGCCTACGATCCCAGGTGGGACGGTGAGAATCGTGCTCACGTCGCCGTGGCCGATATCCTCTCTGAGCCAGAGCCGAAGATTCTCTTCGAGAATATTCATGTCAATTTCCATGAGTGAACGACTTCCCTTCACAAATTGAGTTCGATAATTTAGCGTTGCGCCAATAATAGGGCAAAAATCATGCTTGGGGGAATCTGAAGAGGTCTGGCCAATGCCAGGTTTCGTCTCTTGAGAAGCTGACATTCGCTAAATCATGCCTTGAGCCCACTTCCAAAAGACTTGCAAACCTAGCCGCTCGCGATGATCGATACGATACAGCCACCGCATTCGATGTTGGCGCGCTTGCACCGATTTCCCAGTACATGGAATACCAGATTTTCTCTCCTGGCACCTTTGCAATTACAGCATCTCAGAGAACCAGCCGAAGCTGAATAGGGCCCATTTCCGGACGGAGAGTGCGTTACGGTCACAGAACCATTTGCCTCGACGAAGCCTGCGGCGTTAGCGGCCTCCCTGGAGAAGAGGTAGCGGTGCATTGTAAGCAGCCTGCGCCTCTGAGGCCGTCAGCACGTGGTTGACGACCAGCCGATCGAGAACATGGTGTTGGCGCTGTTTAGCCAGCGCAAAATGGTGCAACGGATCGTAAGCAGAGGGTGCCTGCGGCAGACCGGCAAGCATGGCAGCCTCCGCCCAGGTAAGCTGGCTCGGCTTCGTGCCAAAGTAGCCCTTCGCAGCGGCTTCATCACCCCAGTAGCCGTTGCCGTAGTAGATCGCATTGAGGTACATCGACAGGATTTGTGGCTTGGAGTAACTAAGTGCCAGCTTGACGCCAAGGCC
>JAJYVK010000202.1 GCA_021792075.1 Actinomycetes bacterium
ATTCTCAGCCTAACTCTATTCGAGAAAACCCCCATTTTACGGGCACTTCAGGCAACAAACTGCGATAACGACTTAGACGATCTTGGCAACCAGTTGAATCTGTTCGGCTTGTAGCCGGACAGCAGTGATTTCAGGTCAATGTGGTGCTCAAGTAGGGACAGGGACTGTCCATTCGGATGCGGGTAATCCGCCACGCTCGATCTACGTTGTCGGTTCGTCTGCGCTGGCACCATTTTTCACCATTTTTTAGTTGCAATGCAACCCGCCGGGATTAAGCCGGCGGCTGTTTCGTGCCAGTTTGCGGAGGAGCAATCAAGTCCGTCTTTGGGTGCGTTGACAGGACTAACGGAGGACGCGGCTTCTGATGGAAGTCAAAGTCCTTGGTCAGATCCCCCAAAATCGGAACATCTTCCCGCACGGTGGGACGCGGATCCGGCCTTCCATCCGTCTTTGGGTTGAGCCGTGCGCCTCCCATGAAATCATCCTCGATAAACTTCAGGTAGGCATCGAAGCTAAGAATCTGATGATCGATGTAATGCGGCTTGGCATAGGGTGAAATTATCAGGCCCGGGACACGCAGACCGTAGCCGTTTTGATCCACGACGGGAGGTACCTCATGGTCGTAAAAACCACCCCAATCATCCCAAGCCACAAAGATGGCAGTGTCTTTCCAGTTCGGTCCCTGCATCACCGCGTTAATCAAACCCGTGACCCAACTCTGACCTGCACTTACCAGTGCTGGAGGATGTTCGCTAACCGCGAACGCTGGAGCTATCCATGATACGGAAGGCAACGTGCCTTCCCGGGCCTGCTTGTAGAAATCATCCAGTAGTTGAACGCTCGAAAGTTGGTTGTCCTCTTTTACCGTATCAAAATCTGGCAGCGGGTTCCATATCCCCGGAGTGCAGAAGCGCTCCGACTTAGTATCGCCCGCACAACCGGGCCCACCAGGTATGACGTAATACCCCCACGTGACATGATATTTGTGAAGCAGGTAGGTCAGGTCCGTCCATGCATAAATAGGTTTGGTCCCCAGAGGAACATCCCGGGTACCACTGAATTGATTTCGATAAACATAATCGGCAGGCAATCCAGGAGCATCGAGTTCATTACTGCAACTCTTGGGATCGTGATGCTTGGTGCAATAAGCCGACCAGGCTGATAATTCATACAAATGAGCCGGCAGGCTCCACGAT
Source organism: Actinomycetes bacterium (assembly GCA_021792075.1). Classification (GTDB taxonomy): domain Bacteria; phylum Actinomycetota; class Acidimicrobiia; order Acidimicrobiales; family Acidimicrobiaceae; genus SCQM01. The sequence continues at coordinate 1,197 of JAJYVK010000202.1, forward strand.
GCATTTGGTTCAAACATGTGATCCTGGAGTACGAAAGTGCGTGCATAGGCCCAGTAATTTGGGATGTCGCGACCGTCATGGTACCCCATCACATCTGGCTCTGCTGAGTTGGTGCATGCTGGATCCGCAGCAACTAAACAGCCCCTACGGCCCTTTTGTGCCGCGATTTCAAAGCCGTCCATTCTCCCGTTGTCGATGTCCCTCATACTTGAAACAGAGACATGTGGGCCTCCCCCGTTTTCATCATTTCTATCGTGATAGGGGCTCATGCATTGCCCCGTTTTTAGATCCGGGTTACAAACAGTAAATGCGCCATCCTTCGTTGGAAGACCATCGGCTCCGGGAAAGGTGCCGAAGTAACTGTCAAAGGACCGATTTTCCTGCATAATGATAATGATGTGTTGAATCTTGTGAATACCTTGCGGAGCGGCCGCACCATTCTGCGCCCGGCAGTTTATGAACAGAATAGATATGCTGAGCCCGATGAAGCGTAGCTTTTTGAACATGTTAGTTTCCTCTACTTGTTCTATTCAAAGTCAACAAGAATGTTTCTGTAAATTGCTTTTCCTCAGGGCATAAGTACAAACCTGATAGACTCATCTGCATTGTGCTTGTGACGAATTGGTAGATCGGCCCATAGCCACTCTGCATAAAGCCCTTCTGAAGTATCGAGGCTTGATTTGTGGTTGAAGCCGCCGAGGGTTAGCTCCTCCCCTGAGGCAATATAGTCCTTCATCTTGGTTCACATCTGCCGCGTACGTTCGGATACTTGTCGGCGACATCTGTTGGCTCATTCGGGTCGTTCCCAGGGGACGCGACCGGCTCGTTGGAAGTGGAGCATCAAGGTGCGGGTAAGATCGTCATAAAGCTGCGGTTCCTGCGATGCCAAGTCCGTTTTTTCTTCGGGATCTTCTTTAAGGTTGTAAAGCCGAAAAGATTCAAATGGGGTGTTTTGTAAAAGTTTCCAGTCCCCGCGGCGGAAAGCGTAATAATCTTGTCCCTGGTAGCGCATTCCTCCTTCGCGGCGAACCCAGACGAGGTCTCGCGCCGGCAATCGATCGGCCTTGGCCTCCAGCATTGGCAAAATGGAAGTACCATTCAAGTTTCCAGCGGGGCTGACGCCTACAGTCTGGCAGATCGTCGGGACGAGATCCATGGCAAGCGCCACTTCGTTATTGCTAGATCCCGGAGTGATGTGACCCGACCAGAGAGCAGACATTGGGACTCGAATACCGCCTTCGTACATGTCTTCCTTCCCGCCGCGCAGCGATCCGCAGTTAGCTCCGGCACGGAGTTCCCCGCCATTATCGCTGGTGAACACGATGAGCGTATTTTCAAACTGGCCGTTCTCCTTGAGCCTATTGACTACCCGACCTACCGACATATCCAGATGCTCGATAAGAGCGACCATCTTTGCGCGCTTTTCATCTAGGTGCGGTTCTCGCTCCCTGACTCTCTTTAGCCACTCCTCCGGCGGCTGAATCGGAACGTGCGGAGCATTGTAGGCCAGATAGAGGAAGAATTTGCGCCTGTCCTGCTTTCTTTCGTCGAGATAATCTCTCGTCCAATCGGTGAACAGATCCGTTGCATGTCCCTGGGGATCGATTACCTCCTGGTTCCTCCGCATGTAATTGATGCCATGCCGAAGATGAGTGTAGTAATCGTCCATCATATCGCCAAGAAACCCATGAAAGAAATCGAAGCCGCGCTCAGTCGGAGTGTTGGGCGATTCCAATCCGAGGTTCCACTTGCCGATGATCGCGCTGTGATAGCCGACTGGCTTCAACATTTCAGGAACCAACACGGCCTTTTGTGAAAGATATCCCCAGTTGTTATAAGCATGAGTGCGCACAAGCCCCGGCACTCCGGCGAGATCCGGGTACTTGCCAGAGAGTATGGAGGCACGCGTCGGTGAACAAACCGGAGAATTGGCATAGAAATTATTGAACCGCATTCCGCCGGAGACAAGCGCATCGATATTAGGCGTTTTAAGATCGGTAGCTCCATAGCTCGATAGATCGCCGTAACCGAGATCGTCTGCCAAAATCACCACAACATTCGGTGTATCCGACCGGTGCGCTTCACTTCTCACGTTGATGCCTTGCAAAATTGCCGCAGCTGTCGCAGCTTTCAGCAACGCTCTTCTGGAAATCGCCTCTCTTTGCATTTTGAACCTGCTCGTCCCTATCCTGATATCAATTCGACAGTGAAAGTTCTCCGTGGACTAGAACAAGAGTTTCAGTGCAAATTGAATTTCGCGTGGAGGTCCAGCACTTGTAATCTTCCCGAACAATGAAGACACGACTCCGTTCGCAGGGTTGCTGAGGTTGGTGTGATTGAAAATATTAAAGAACTCCGACCGGAACTGAAGCGTTACCGCCTTCGGAAGCTGTATGTCCTTATATGCGTTGATATCAACGTCCTTATAGGAAGGACCTACCAAATTGTTTCTACTCTCGTTGCCGAAGGTATATCGCGCAGGGTTCGCGAAGGCACTCGTGTTTATCCATTCGTCACGACCTTGATGAAACCCGGTGCCGCCATATGGATTACCTATCTGGTTAGCTCTTTGGGCCCCGCCTCCTACATTCGCTACATCTCCGCTAGCAGTTACGTCGAACTGACGTCCGGAATGCATACTTAGGATACCGCCTATATTCCAATTACCCGCGATTGCCTGCACGACTTTGTTGGGGCTTGACAAGAACCTCTTACCCCTGCCTACTGGCAACGCATATACCCCACTCAAGACAAATATTTGCCGTAAATCATAATCGGACGGACCCCAATCCGCATGTAAGTTATAAATATTTTCAGGTGGCGCGGCATAGGCATCGGAAGTAATATCCAACGATTTCGACCACGTGTAGGACGCCAACAAATACAAACCGGACGATAGCAATTTCTGCAGTTTTGCCTGAAGCGCATTATAGCTTCCAGGTTCACCGTCCCAGTCGAAATTAAAAGGACCTCCGTATTGAGGGTACGGCTGACCCCTTGACGCTAAACTGCCTGGGCCCGGGACTTTTGCTGTATTTCCAGTTGCCTGCGTCAGTTGATTGTGGCTTTGCGAGCCGACATAATCGAGATCCATTACAAACGAGTGCGGAAGCTGCTGCTCAATTCCCGCATTGTATTCGTTGGAATATGCAATCCTATTGTGAGGTTCAAAGCCATAGCCTACGTAGGTCTTGGTCGGATTGAGAAACTTCGTTTCAGGAGGAAGATCACTGCTGTCCGGTAAAACTCACCTTCTGACCGCGTAACCATTTTCAGAGCAAGCGGATAGAAGCGATTTTGGCTTGCCGCGATTTGAATTTGGCCGCTCGCATTCCTGCCGGAGAGCATGG
>JAJYVK010000203.1 GCA_021792075.1 Actinomycetes bacterium
GTAGTCATAGAGGCCAACCGGAGACCGGCGTCCTTCAACCATTACTCGTCCCGGTTCAAGAGAAAGTCTGACATCGCCGGTGACGTACTTTTGCGTGTAGAGCATGAAGGAATCGATGGCCTGCTTCAGAGGCGAGTACCAGAGGCCATCATAAACCAGCTCTGTCCAGCGAGGTCCCAGCCGCAGCTTCTCATGAGAGAGGTCGCGCTCAAGTGTCAGATCCTCCAGATCTGAATGCGCCATAATAAGAGCTAGGGCCGCAGGAGCTTCATACACCTCACGCGACTTGATTCCCACTCGCCGGTTTTCCACCATGTCGATACGGCCAAAACCGTACGAGCCAACCCGGTTGGTCAGCTCGGAGATCAGCTGAACGAGACCCATCCGCGCACCATCAAGAGCGGTCGGTACGCCCGACTCGAACGAAACCACGACGCTCGACGGCTCAGTCGCTGTCGCAACGGTCGTCTGATAGATGCCCATAGGCGGCTTGACCCAAGGATCTTCCATTTCGCCAGCTTCGATCGCCCGACCCCAGAGGTTCTGATCGATGGAGTAAACCTTCTCCTTGGTAGCCATGACTGGAATACTGTGACGAGCTGCATATTCAATCGAGTCTTCGCGAGAAAGGCCCCATGTTCTTACTGGTGCAAGGATGTCAAGATCCGGCCTGAGTGCACGAATCGAGACCTCGAAGCGAACCTGGTCGTTTCCCTTTCCTGTGCAGCCGTGCGCGACCGTTTGAGCGCCATAGCGTTTTGAAGCCTCCACAAGGTGTTTGGTGATCACCGGCCGCGAGAGTGCTGAGACGAGCGGATACTTGTTTTCGTACATCGCGTTAGCAAAGAGGGCGGGAACGATGAAGTCTCGCGCAAACTCCTCTTTGGCATCCACGACCTCAGCTTCTACAGCACCTGCCGCGAGCGCTCGACTGCGGATTGCATCGAAGTCCTCACCCTGACCAACGTCAACGGCTAGGGCTATGACCTCGAGGTCATGCACCTCTGAAATCCATTTGACAGAAACCGAGGTATCCAACCCGCCTGAATATGCAAGTACGACCCTTCCCTTCGACATACGCTAACTCCATCCAATCTGTACTTGACCGAAATTCCATTGACCTTCGTCTTAATTCATCAGAACCGACTAAGCAACTAGAGGCCAGCCAGAAGCCTCATGGTGCCGGCAACGCTTTCTCCACCCAAATCCTCATTCGCAATCACCATGACGGTGTCATCACCGGCCACCGTACCAAGTATCTCCTTCATTTGCGACCTGTCCAATGCAGATGCAACGACATGGGCACAGCCCGGCGGCGTTCTCAATAGAACTATTACCGAAGAATGCGAGACCTCAACCACCCAGTCAGACATGACCCGTCTCAAATGCTCCTCTGGAGCGGCCTGATCCTTGGGAAGCTCTGGCACGGCATAGACGCTATCGCTCCCCGATACTCGCACCTTAATGGCGCCGAGCTCCTCCAAATCTCTGGAGACGGTCGCCTGCGTTGCGACTATCCCTTCCTCCGCCAGAAGCTCCACAAGCTGTGCCTGAGAAGTGACTACGTTGTTTTCCAAGATCTTTCCGATTCGGTGTTGACGCTGGTTCTTTGCCACTCTCAGCTCCTCGGCCTCACTCCACTCATGAATAAGAAAAGCCCCCTCATCACATGCATCCTGTTTTGAGCCTGCTCCCACACTGCCGACGCCGGAGATTCCAGAACCTCCCTGGTGATCTCCTCGCCCTCGTGAGCCGGAAGACAGTGCATGACTATTGCGTTCCTGCCCGCGTTTGACATCAGTGACGAGTCAACAGTAAAACCCGCAAAATCAACAATCCTTCTGTCCCGTTCCTCTTCCTGGCCCATCGATGTCCAGACGTCGGTGTATACAACGTCAGCGCCAGATACAGCTTCAACTGGATCACTCGTGAATACCGCGGAACCGCGAGCCTGAAAAGCCTCTCGCTCAGATCCAGAAAACCAATACTTTTTCGGCGAAGCCACTGCTACCTCCATGCCCATCATCAAACACCCTACGGATAGAGACCTTGTTACGTTGTTGGAGTCTCCGACAAAGGCAACCTTCAACCCTTCCCGGAGTCCAAAATGGCTCTGAATCGTCGCTAGATCGGCCAAAGCTTGGCACGGATGTGAATAGTCGGAAAGCAGATTAACCACGCCCACGGCAGCTCCTACGCTGTCTACCGCTTCGGCCATCCTCGTCAAAATGTCATGTACAAACACACGAGCCCCGATGAACTTGTGATAGCTTGCAAGCGTACGTGCCACATCCTCAGCTGACTCCCTGCTATCGATTCCAACCTCACCGGCAACCATCGAAACTGGCAGCCCACCCAACTGGAATATGGCGGATTCGCTGGAATTGCGGGTTCGCAACGAAGGCTTCTCGAATACAAGACCGACCGAGCAGTCAGAGAGGACCTTTGGTGGCGAAACAAGTCTTGACAATTCTAGAACCTCAAGTATCTCTTCTCGAGAAAGATCGTCGATCTCCAAAAAATGTCTCATGACGCCTCTCTTATAGACTCAGCAAGCAATTCGCAAGCTCGATCTACCTCAGAGGAGGAAACTACCAGCGGTGGAGCAAGTCGAATCGTGTTCTCGCCGATCGGATTCACAATCAGCTTTTTGCCTTGGCAAAGCTCTGCCACGCGCTTAGCTACGGGCTGCTCCAGATAGACACCCCTCAGCAGCCCCGAGCCGGAAAGACACCTGATCCCTTCGCACCCACCGAGATTCTTGTCGATGAGTCCTCCAAGCTCGGCGGCCCTTGCCGGTGCATCGATCTCAATCAATTCCCGAATGGTGGCAAGCGCGGCTGACGCCGCCAGGGGCTGACCTCCAAACGTCGTCCCGTGGTCACCGGCCGAAAACGCCGCTGCAACCTCCTCTTTCGCCCAGCATGCGCCGATCGGCATCCCAGACCCCAACGCCTTCGCCACTGTGACGATGTCAGGGAGGATCCCATGATGCTGGAAGCAAAACCATGCTCCGGTGCGTCCAAGTCCTGTCTGAACTTCGTCAATTATCAAGAGCAGTCGGCGCCTATCGCAGAGTTCTCGAACCGACCGCAGATAGCCTGGGCCGGGGTCGACGACACCGCCCTCACCTTGGATTGGCTCGAGCATTACCGCCACAGTCTGATCCGTTATTGACTCCTCGATAGCCGCGACGTCATCCCATTTAACATGTGTGAATCCTGGCAGCAGTGGTTCGAACGGAGCTTGCTTCGACCTCTGCCCAGTAGCACTAAGCGCTCCCATCGTGCGTCCGTGAAAAGAGTGCAGCGCAGTTATGATTTCGTAGCGCCCGTCTGCATGTCCAAATTTCCTTGCAAGCTTGATCGCCGCCTCATTGACCTCCGCCCCCGAATTCGCAAAAAAGACACTGCCGTCCGGACTGTCGTCACCTTGCAATATCAGGCGATTCAGCATGGCCGCTACCTTAGGCCCTACCTCGTTGGCAAAGAGGTTGGAGACGTGTACTAGCTTTTCGGCCTGTGCCGATACAGCTGCCGCGACCTTGGGGTGCGAGTGGCCCAAAGACGCCACGGCAATTCCTGAGAGAAAATCAAGGTAGGCGTTCCCATCCGAGTCGTAGAGCCACGCTCCATTTCCACGGACAAAGCATAGAGACGGCTTGCCGTAGTTCTTCATAAGCACGGACTCTGACAACTCCATCGGATCGACGCTAGAAAGCGAGTCGTAGAATTCGATTAAGGACTGGTCCATCATTCAACCTCTTCCACGGCTACCTCCAGGTCCTTGGATCTGATCATTGTACCTATTCCTTTGTCTGTGAAGATCTCAACGAGAAGTGCGTGGTCCCTGGTGCCGTCGAGAATGTGGGCGGACCTGGCACCACTAGTGATCGCATCGAGACACGAAAGCACTTTCGGAATCATTCCTCCCGACACCACACCGTCATTCAGCAACGAGGACAGGCCGTCGACATCTGTCTGCCGGATGAGTGTGGTTGGATCGTTAGCGACCATCCGAATCCCATCGATGTTCGTAAGATAGATCAGTTTCTCGGCCTTGATAGCGCCGGCAATAGCACCGGCCACCGTATCAGCGTTGATGTTGTACGACTGGCCTTTCGAATCTACGCCTATTGTTGCGACCACCGGCACCAATCCCTGGACCAACAACTTCTCTAAGATTGCAGGATTGACGGTATCCACCTTCCCCACAAAGCCATGTTCGTTTGAATGGGCTGATGCAAGTATGAGCCCTGCGTCCGAACCCGACAGTCCAACAGCTATCGATGCGAGAGAGTTGATGGCAGTGACTATTTCGGGATTGATCTTTCCAACAAGGACCATCCTCGCGATCTCCAAGGTCTCAGCGTCGGTCACGCGAAGACCGTCGAGAAATTCCGAACTCTTTCCGAGACGTTTGAGGTAATCGCCTATTTGAGGCCCACCCCCATGGACTATCACCGGTAAAATTCCCACCGAATGCATCAGCACGACATCCTTGGCAAAGGACGTAAGGCTTTGGTCGATCCCGGAGGAGGAATC
>JAJYVK010000204.1 GCA_021792075.1 Actinomycetes bacterium
GCCGGCCAGGTATTGGTTGGTCCAAATCCCGCCTTCCTGCAAATTGACATTTTGGCCTGGCTTGATAAGGCCTGACTTCTGCGCCAAAGTCAGCGCGTCCTGCCACTCCTGCTGGGTCATCTTCATCCCCGGCGTCCATTTGATTCCGCCAAGCGAATCCTTTATCACCGTCGCAGAAAGCTTCGGGAAGCTCGCATTCATTGCTGCCACACCCGCAGAGGTCTTGTCGTTCAACTGCCCGAGAGCCTTTGATATGGCACTGGTCACCGCCGTGACTATCTTCGGGTGCGCCTGCGCATAGGTCTTTGTAGTGACAAGGAGATCAAATATCTCACCGCCGGCGTATGGCAGTTCTGATGCGCTAGCGAGAACGCTGCCAAAGCCGCCTGCCACAGCAACACTGCTGTTTGGCGGGCTGGCGATGAACTCCTGGATCTGGTTATGCTGGAGCGCCGAGAGTAGCGCGCTTACGCTTGTAATCGACTCTTCACTGATCGATGAGGGAGAAACCCCGGCCTGTGACTCGAAGTCCGTCATAGCCGACTTGTCGGTCGCACTGATTGTCCCATCAACTGAGCCTGCAAGCCCTTTTATGCGCGTCGCCAAAGGCTGGGTTGGCGACAACCCATGAGACTTGATCCAAGAGTTGGATACAACCAGCTGAACAGTATCGCCGACATTTATGCCGCCAACCACGAGAAGGGGCACTCCATGTGCAGCCGCCAACAAGACCGAGGATGCACTGACGATTGCGAACTGGACGCTCCCATGTTGCAGAGCAGCGTTGGTAACAGAGCTTCCGCCAAGCAGCACCGACTTTACATTGACTCCTGCCTGCTTGAAGTATCCGAGATTGTTCGTCACGTCACCAAGTACGGTCTCTTCGACATTGATCGGCTTGGCAATAGTCACAGTGGGCAATGTCGCAGTCGTAGTTGTTGTCGTTGCAGCGGCCGTCGTGGCAGTTGAGGAACTTGCCGATGACGAAGACCCGCAAGCGGCCAATAACACGGCACCGAGCGCAGCGATCATCGACAATCGCCCGATACCCGACACCCGCAGATACCTCACATATCTAGAAGCACTCATATATCCCCCCAAACACGGCTAACCGTCTCATTAGCGAGTTGACTAACCACTCATCTTGCTGTGCTGCTCACAATTTTTGAAAAATACAGTCATCTTGTAGCAAGGCTCATCTAATTGCCAAAGCCAAGCCCATTTTGAATTCCGCACCCCACAAGGCACGGGATAAAGTGCAACTTATCGGTTTCGTGTGACATATGTTACACTAGTTTTCCCCTTTTACCTTGACGGAGCAAAAAATTCTTGGATATAGTGAGCCGACGAGAAAAGCAAAAATTCTAGCTCGACGTGCCTTGATACATCAACCCAGAGGATGAGAGGTTATATGACTAAGTGGCCTGACGGAAAATCAATCGCTTTCGGACTAATGATACCCTGGGAGGTATGGCCTGCAGATATCGGAACCCCGAAGTCCAACCAGCGTAGCTCCCAGCACCCAGTCTCTGCAGATGCGGTATACGCGCGGGACATGTGGGCCGTTTGGGATCATGAATATGCAGAGAACCAAGGCCTTAGGCGTCTTTTAACGATGTTCTCGGACTACGACGTGCCTGCCACTTTCGTGGCCAACGGCAAGCGTATCGAGATGAATCCGGAGTTGGCCAAGGAAGCCGCTGCGGCCGGGCATGACATGGGCAGCGAGAACTACGAACACGTCTACCCGATCATGATGACTCTTGAAGAGGAAAGGGCCTCTTTGGAAGCGTGCGTTTCGGCGTTCAAATCGGTCCTGGGCGCGCCGCCGACTGGATACATCTCCCCTGGTCACAGGCCGACTCCAAATACGTTTCCGTTGATATTCGAACTAGGGTACTCCTGGATGTCGGACTTTCAGGCCGATGATGTCCCCTTCCGGCTGCAAGAGGGCGACAGGGACTTGGTATGCATGCCATACGCCCACGTCAGCGATTATCAGACCTACGCAGGGGACGGCAGGACCCCACGTGAGATGATGGAGATGGCAATAGATGAATTTGATGTGCTTAGGAAAGAAGGTCTGCGCGGCAGCCCGAAGATGATGGGCTTTGCAATTCACCCTTTCCTGTGCCACGGTTTCCGCACTCGAGCTATAGAGCAGCTCCTAGAGCACGTGCTTGGGTGCCCGGACGCATGGTTTACAACCCGGACGGAGATAGCCAACTGGGTCCGGCAGAATTCAAATGACTTCAAAACTGTGTCTATGGACACCCTTGTCAAAATGTTCCCGGTGACGTGATGGCCGATAGACGTACCGAAAATGCAACGCTTTCCGCACTACGCTTCGACGGTGCGCCAGTGGTCGTAACCGGTGCAGGGGCTGGCATAGGACGGGCCTGCTGCGAGGTGCTAGCTGACCTTGAGGCCACGGTGCTTGCCGTCGACTTCAATAGCGAGATTCTGAGTGCTGTTTCTGACACGCAAAGTTACGGAGAGAATGCGAAGGCATATTTGGCAGATGTCTCTTCGGAGCAAAGCATAAAGGACCTCGCTCGACAGATCGCTAAGGAACACGCGTCTGTCGCAGCGGTCATCAATGTCGCGGGAACCAATGACAATACCTCCTTCAAGGTCTTGGAGCTAGACCAGTGGAACCGCATTCTTGCCACAAATCTGACAAGCGTGTTCCTTATGGCGCGCGAATTCCTGCCACTCGTCCAAAGCTCGAAGGGAAGCTTCGTAAACATCGCGTCAACATACGGCTGGGTTGGAGTGCGCAATAACACCAGCTACTGCGCCTCAAAGGCCGGCGTCATCAACCTGACCCGTCAGATTGCAACAGAGGTGGGATCATCAGGAGTCCGAGTCAACAGCGTCTGTCCCGGCCCAACTCTGACGCCTCGACGCCAACGCTCCTTCGACGAGGGCAGGAGCAACCGGGAGGAGGCCGAGCGGCGAACACTCCTCGGCCGGATGGCAAGCCCGACCGAAATTGCAAGGGTCGCAGTGTTTCTTGCATCGAACGCCGCTTCCTACGTCACCGGAACCTCAGTTATAGCAGATGGTGGACAGCTCGCGTTCATAGGGCCGCACGACTAGGCGCTGGTAGCGGCAACGCCAGCGAGCTGCAAGCAATCAAGGAGTTGGACACTGATCGCCAGAGGATACCGCAATATTCTCGCGAAACTCGAAATTCAACTGGAGCGGCGCAAGGCTCTGGTTCAGTTTTCTTGCCAGCCGGCGACCGCGAGCAGCCCGCTTGATCTACTGGGAGTCCAAAAGAAAAGACCTCAAGGTTAACTTGGCTTACCAGCACACGATCTCGCCGCCAACTCGACTCCTTGATTCACCTGTCGGAAGAGGGACGCTCAGCCCATACAACTATATCGACCAAAGGAAGCCCGTTATCGCCTGCAGCGCGCTCCTTGCGCTCCAGGGTGAGCAGCTCCAGCCCCGGGAAAGCATCCCTCAGTGAGTCTTCCGTGTAAAGGCGCTCCGGCTGCTGGGGACCGCCCTTGCCAAGAGAGTCAATGTGATGGCCGATAAGGTAAAGATGACCCCCAGGTGCAACTGCCGCAGCCGCCCGTGCCAGCAGATGCGAGCGCTCCTCCGGCTCCCACTGGATATAGGCGAGAACCACAAGGTCAAAACGTTCACCGCGGCCAAGGTACTCGAGAATGTCTCCTACAACCGTCTCTATACTCAGCTGCTCATCTTTCGCGGCAGCCTCAAGCCTGCCGAGCGCAACATCAGAATGATCAACGGCGGTTACCTGCCATTTGTTCATCGCAAGCCATAAGCTGTTTCGACCTTCTCCTGCGCCTAGATCCACCGCGCGTCCGGGAGTAAGGTCGTGGACGAACTCCACCAACAATTCGTCCGGTTCGCTGTTGAACAACCTGCTTGCACTGGCGTAGCGCTCATTCCAGTGCTGCTGGCCATGACCCGAATGCTCGTGTTGCCCATGGTGGTGCTGATGCTCATCCATCCTTCTTCTCCTTTACGACAGCCGCTGGACCGCAAATGACCGCCAAAAGTCCCAAGCGAACTTTCGATAATTGACATCGGAGGCAAGCTCGAGACGCTTTCGAATTGTTTCCCACTAAGTAACTTACAAGGTCGAACAAGAATACCGTAAGCAGAGGAGGCCACGCGCGCAAACGGGACAGCCAATTCGATAGAGCCCAAGGCCAATTCAGCGCAGAAAACCTCTGAAAGCTATCATTCGACCTCGGGCAACTCTCTCGGCTCATTCACCGAAATGGGGTGTGGGGTGAGAAGCTCCTGGATTTATCCATGGTAAGGCAGAACCCACTTCAAAAGCTCGCGTGTTGGATACGCTCCCTCTGGAAACCCCTCCCAGCTCAGTTCCGCCGTGACAGTAGCTTCCCTTTCATTAATCGATGCCATATAGGCGGCCAAAATCCCAAGCTGAACAAATCAGTTCCCTATCCCCGACGGGCCACCGGCCCGGAAATTAGCCCAGACAATCCCTATCCTGACTCGCCTAGGTCC
>JAJYVK010000205.1 GCA_021792075.1 Actinomycetes bacterium
TGTGTCGGTCGATTCAAGCGGGTGCTGATTGGGGAAAGAGAGCCTTATGCCGGTGTCTATGACTCCGATCCCTACCAGTTCAGCAAGCTCCACAAGCTGATAGAAGGCTTGTGGGTCCCGTCCCGCATGGCCGACGATCAGAACTGGCCGCTTGGAGGCGCAGAGTTTCTCTGCAAGCGCTTCAAGAGCCGACGGGTCCGGCCCAACTGGGGAAGGTACCTTTGCCATCTTGCTCAGGCCTGAAATATCTATAGGGCTATCGAGTTTGGCTTCTTGCAAACCTGCATCAAGTGCTATATAAACGGGGCCAGCCGGCTCGCTTACGGCAACTCGGTGAGCTCTGGACATGATGCTGGGCACGGAAGCGATGCTCCTGGGTTCGTGGTCCCACTTTGTGTAATTTCTTACCGCTTCCCCCTGCACGTTTGCCGAGTGGATCCAGTCGATGTTGGGCCTTCTGTGATCGTGGACTGACGGGCCCGAACCTCCCATGATCATCACTGGGACTCGATCGATATAGGCGTAATAGACGCCCATTGTTCCCTGCAGAAGCCCTACCAGATCGTGGAGAATGACTGCCATCGGCTCTCCGGAGGCTTTCGCGTAGCCATGGGCGAGGGCAACGGCGATCTTTTCGTGTGGGCATTCGATCATTTCCACTTCATTGCCGCAGTAGTTGACAAGGGAATCGTGCAGACCACGAAATGAGGATCCTGGATTCAAAGAGACATACTTGTACCCCAAACCGCGGACAACATCCGCCATGACATCTGATCCCCACGAGTGGGACTCATAAGGAGCATGCTTCATCAGGCCTCCTGAGAATGTGTCGAGTCACGAACACAGTGTGAACGGAATGGACTATATCAAGAAATTTTGGCTGCAGCTATCAAAATGGTAATATGGTTATTTTTTCAACAGGTTCGAGCTGAATAAGGCAAGAATTTTCCCGGAGAGGGAGCGGATTGCACGAACTGCTGCCGAATTGCCTAGAAATGTCAGCCCATAGTGGCCAAAGTTCGAAAAGTGACACTCTCGGTGGCGCATAGCTTAGAAATTAGAAATTTTTGAAAAAATTCCTGACTTTGAACCCGGGCGAGTGAGGTTCGGTTAGGGATGGCGCCCACTCACTAGGAAGAACGATCTTGGGGCCGGCCATCACGATCGTATAGTCGCAGGTAAATTGGGATAGAAAACATATAAGGGAATTAAGGTAATACCTCAGCGTATGTAGATGCCCTCGATGATCGTCAGTTGACGGAGGTTTTTCGTCATTCATCCATGGCGAATTTGCAGTTTGTTTTGGCAGGGAGGTGCTAGGGAGTTATTGACGCTGATCTATACGATCTATAAACTCCACTGCTAATCGCTATTGGTGCGTGACGGTTCTCGGCCAGATCGTGCCTTCAAACTTTGGGGGGAAATTACATGCGTGTTCGCTTTGCCGTGGGCGCCGCTGTCGCAAGTGCGACTCTGCTCGCAGCCTGTGGCTCTAGTTCAACTGCATCAAGCACTGCTACAACGGCGGCATCCTCGCCAGCTACGACTGCCGCTTCAGGATCTGGATCTAATCCACCTAACATTCCGAATAACCCTTTCGCTGGCAAAACCATAAGGCTGATATCTTCTGGTGCAGCCGGTTCAACGCACGACCTTGCTCTGCGGGCTGCCGCTCCTTACCTAGCAAAATACTTGCATGCTACGACTGATGTCGTCGACATGCCTGGAGGTGGCCAGCTGTTGGCCTGGAACTATGTGGCTAAGGCAGCTCCCGACGGGCTTACGATAGGGACAACCGATATTCAGGGTTTGCTCGCCAACAGGTGGGAAAAGGTTCCAAACGAAACACCTAATATCCAAGACCTGAGTTACTTGGGATTTGTTGGAGGCGGGGTTGCGGGTGGCGCAAAAGTCCTTTTCAGCGTCAATACCAACAAGGCTCCTCTAACTAGCATCTTCACGCTGGTGCAAGACCACACCACGAAGGTCACCTATCTTGGCTCAGTCGGGGACGTCTCTGTTCCAATGCTTTTCAAGATCTACAACGTTCCCTACACTGCCCTCACCACATACTCAGGCTCTCTAGCTGAACTCCAAGGGATTCTCCGTGGTGACGGCCAGCTTTCCTCCAAGACCTGGGGCGGCTCATGGGCTTCGTTCGTGACCAGTGGCAAGGGCAAGGTGCTGCTTGAGTTCTCAATGCGCAAGACGTGGGGAATCGACAAGAACGTGCCCACTCTCAACACGCTGCTAAAGCAGGACCCGCCTTCTACGGCCTCGGAAAAGGCGGCACTCGAAGCAAACGCTAGCGCTCTTGACGCCGGCATGGGGCTCTTTGGACCCGCGGGCATCCCCGCTAACAAGCTGAAGATACTTCAGGATGCGGTCAAGTGGACCGTCGAGCAGCCGGGCTTCATAGCTCAGTCCCAGAAGAGCAAGCTTTCAACTGCTTACGAGAGTCCACAGCAGGAGATTGCTGCTATCCAAGCAGGCATCAACCCAACGACCGAGGCGACCATTAGGAAGTTCGTGCCGCTGAGCACCGGTGTTGCTTCATGATCGACTTATCGACTGATCAACCGACTGTGGGAGGGGTTGAGGGTTGAGCTACTTCCAGTCTTTGCTGAGTGGAGTAAGTCATTTTGGCAGTCCTACCACCATGGTGGTCATGATTCTGGGAACACTCCTAGGAGTTTTTGTAGGAGTTGTTCCCGGACTCGGGGGAATCGTCTTACTCGTCGTGCTACTGCCGTTTCTATATAACGTCAATCCGGTGATCGGACTTGCCCTTTTGCTTGCGTCGCACTCCGCCATCTACTATGCGGGATCGACTACAGCGATTCTTATCAATACTCCTGGAGCACCTGAATCTGCTGCTACTTGTTTCGATGGCTATGCGATGACACAAAAAGGGCAGGTAGGGAGAGCCCTAGGAATATCCGCTGCGGCGACAAGCTATGGCGGCTTGTTCGGCGCGGTCGCGATCCTTGTCGCTATTCCCGTCATGGTCAAGCTGGTGAATATCTTTCATCCGCCCGAGTATTTCTTTCTGACTATTTTGGCGGTTGTCCTTATTGGCCAACTGCAGTCCGGCTCGCCGACGAAGGGCATTCTTTCTGGTTTGTTCGGCTTTCTTCTTTCATTTGGAGGAGCGGCTGCAAGCACGGGAACCCTACGATACACATTTGGCCTATTGGGGCTGTACAACGGCATAAACATTGCTGCCGCAGCCATAGGGCTTTTTGCGATCAGTCAGATGTTCGTGCTGTTCGCCTCAAATCGGAATGCAGGCGGCAGAGAGCGCGTCAATCTCAGCCGCAGGGAGGTTTGGGGCAGTGTCGGAGGTGGAGTGAAAGAGCTTCTGACACACAAGTGGTTGGCGACGAAGTCGGCGTTCATTGGAGTCATGTGCGGGGTGATCCCGGGAATCGGCTCCACTGCTGCCAACTTCCTCTCCTATGGCTACGCTATGCGGTCGTCAAAGCATCCTGAGAAATACGGCACTGGCATACCGGAAGGGATCATTGCTCCCGAAGGCTCTTCGATCTCGAAAGAGGCGGGATCTCTGATCCCCACTGTCGCTCTCGGAGTGCCCAACGGTCCGGCCATGGCCATTCTGCTGGCAGCATTTTCGATCTTGGGGCTTCAGCCGGGGCCGTCCATGCTTAGCCAGCATTTGCCTCTGGTTTTTTGGATGGTTGCCGTCATTGCCTTTTCAAGTATCCTGGCCAGTGTTCTCGGGCTTGGTTTGGCTCCTCTTTTGGCTCAGATAACCGTGATCCCAGGAAAGGTGCTCGTTCCTTTCGTCCTCGTCCTCGCGTCCATCGGTGCTTACGCATCGACAACCGAACTGCTTCAGGTCGTGGTGATGATAATCATGGGGGCGGTTGGGCTCGCCATGAGAAGGCATAACTACTCGCTGCCTGCAGTGATAGTGGGACTTGTCCTCGGTGCCACCGCCGAGAACAATTTGATACTGACTATCAAGATCTTTCAGTGGCGCTTCTTTGAGAGGCCTCTTTCCGATATTTTGATCCTTGGGATAATTGCCGTGATAGTCCTCGGGATTCGCAAGAATCGTCAGATGCGCAAGGGAACCTCTAGCCCAGATGAAGACTCTAAGAAGCGAGAGATCGAGAATGACACTCGTCCTGTTCCCCTTGGAGAGTTGATATTTGATATCGCATGGGTTGTAGGTTCTGCGATATACGTCGCAATCGGACTGAGGTATCCAGCTCCGGCGAGTACAGGGCCTGTTTATTTGGGCTCGGCAGCGCTGATTGTTGGAGCCATTCAACTGATCGGCGCCTTTGTTCCGAAGTGGCGACGTGTCACCCACGGATCCGGGAAGCGGCTCGAAATGGTCTCGCCGGTGCGTAGTGCACCAACACAGAGTGTTCCAACGCTTGTGACCAGCGGTGGACCCTCAGCTCACGAGGTTCAGGCTGTCGCAACCGTGGTGGAGCAAGCCGAGGAGGCGCAAGAGGCCGTAGACGATGTCGTAGGTGAAG
>JAJYVK010000206.1 GCA_021792075.1 Actinomycetes bacterium
CGGGACGGCTTCTTTCGGCTAGAACTGGCGCACCAGGTGATTCCAATGGCAGCGGGGGCAGACCTCGACGACGTAGCATGTGAACTCCGCTACGCTTTCTCGCAATCTGTCCAGCTCGTCGGAGCCCGCGATACAACGGCCGTACGGCGGAAGCTTTGGACCAAAGGCGTAGGAGACGTGCACGATGTCCCCTCCTCCACAGATTTCGCAGACCTCGCCCGACGGCGCACCAATCGATTTCGCAGCTCTTATAAGGTCGGGATGCGCGTCGCAGACGTCATTCTTTGCAATCTGGCCGGCCTTGTACTGGCGGAGCAAGGATTTCTTGGCAAGAAGGTAGTCGATGCTGGCAAATTCACTTGCTCGTCCCGATCTTGAGAAACCTCCGTTCACAAGGTACACGGTACCGGGAATCGGAAAGGTTCGGGAATCTTTGGTGGACTCCCAGGAGAATTATTTTTCTCAAGTCAATATCAGCTCTAATATTTCGATATATCAAGCCGATATAACAGGTTGTGATCTATACTACTAATCGATCGCAGTTTCAAACACTGACCGACAACGACCTTCAGAGAAATTTGCTATGGCAGCTGGAACCAACTCATTGGAACTCGTAGTGCTGGGATTGCTCAAAGAGCAAGACATGCATGGCTACGAACTTAAGAAACGGATGACCGAATCCCTGGGCTTGATAATGCACGTCTCATGGGGCTCTCTCTATCCGGCTCTGGCCCGCCTCGAAGCAAGAGGAGCGGTAAAAGCAGTCGAAGCTAGGCCGGCGATTTCAAGCATCCCCATGACAGGCTCGCTTGGAGGGGAAAGAGCCGTCTTCCGCTCTAACGGGGAGGGGATCAGGGGATCAAGAAACAAAAAGGTCTACGGGATCACCGATATCGGTTCGACACTTTTCTACCAAATACTGAACGACGAAAGCGAAATTGACGAGAAGGGCTTTGCAGTTCGGCTCGCTTTTGCCAATCACATGGATCGGGAAAAGCGGCTGAAGATGCTGAAGGATCGGCGTGATCTGATCTTGGAAAGAGTCAGATCGTCTCGAAGGAATTTTGAAAAGAAGCGCTTCGCTTTGGAGCCCTACGTGGAACTGGTTCTCGAGCACTTCCGTTCAACCAACTCGTCAGATCTTGCATGGATCGAAGAGCTCATCAGAAATGAAGAGGCGGCCATGGCAAGTCCTGACAAAGAATCTCTGGTTTCTCAGGAAATCCAAGAAAATCTCTAGAACTAAGGAAGGTGATAATTACGTGGGAAAGATAAGGGTAGCCATCGCTGGTGTAGGAAACTGTGCCAGCTCACTGGTCCAAGGAATCGAGTACTACAAGAATGCAGACCCTCAGGAATCCGTGCCAGGGCTGATGCACGTGGTTCTTGGTGACTATCACGTTCGAGATGTCGAGGTTGCGCTTGCATTCGATGTGGATGCCACCAAAGTAGGAACTGACCTGAGCAAAGCGATCTTTTCTGGACAGAACAACACGATCAAGTTTGCAAACGTCGACCATACCGGCGTGACCGTGCTCCGAGGGCCAACGCTCGACGGCCTCGGCAAGTATTACCGACAGACCATCGAAGAGTCACCGGAAAGTCCCGTCGACGTGGTCCAGGCTCTAAGAAATTCCAAGATCGATGTGTTGGTAAGCTATCTTCCCGTCGGCTCAGAAAAGGCCCAAAAGTTCTACGCCCAGGCAGCCATAGATGCCAAAGTCGCTTTCGTAAATGCCATCCCTGTCTTTATTGCATCGGATCCAATTTGGGCCAAGAAATTCACCGACGCGGGTCTTCCGATAGTCGGGGATGACATCAAGAGCCAGGTCGGCGCTACTATTGTCCACCGCGTTCTGGCTCGTCTCTTCGAGGACCGGGGTCTTGTACTTGACCGCACCTACCAGCTGAACGTGGGCGGAAACATGGACTTCAAGAACATGCTGGAACGTGAAAGGCTGGAATCGAAAAAGATCTCGAAGACTCAGGCTGTGACCTCTCAAATAGACAACGGGATCGAATCGAATAATGTCCACATCGGACCTTCCGACCACGTGGCCTGGCTCGAAGACCGCAAGTGGGCGTACATCCGTCTCGAGGGTAGAAATTTCGGCGATGTTCCCTTGAATATCGAGTTAAAACTTGAAGTTTGGGACTCCCCCAATTCGGCAGGGGTTATTATCGATGCACTGAGATGTGCGAAGATCGCCCTGGATCGAGGTATCGGTGGCCCGCTGCTTGGGCCGTCAGCCTACTTCATGAAGTCTCCGCCGGTTCAGTACCGCGACCAGGTCGCACAGGAAATGGTGAATGCCTTTGCATCTAATGGCTAAAGGAGTCAAGTGGAGACTGTCGATTGTCTAACTCCAGAGGTTGTTCGTCTATTAGGCGACGTCAAAGGTAAGAGGATCCTCGAGCTAGGAATCGCGCAGGACTGCGTCTCCCCCACTCTTGTGGCCCAGGGAGCATCACCGGTTCTAGTCGAAGAGTCAGCGGAAAAGGTCCTCCGGCTCAAAACAAATGAGCAGTTCAACGAAGTCAGGTTCGAGATCCGCCAGGGCAAGCTGGCGGATCTCGCATTCTGTCCTGCCGAATCCATCGACATCGCCTTCAGCGTAATCGCGCTGGCTGGCACGGCTGATCTTGCCAGGGTATTTCGTCAACTCCAGAGAGTTCTGCGAGTTCAAGGCGCTTTGATATTCGGACTGATACATCCCTTGGCATTTTTGAAATACCAGCTTCCCTCTGCGGACGAGCCAGTTCGCTATCGGTCAAAAACATTGGTTGATGCGAGCGAGTTGACCTGCTCCTTCCCGGTGCCACTCCCGGAGAAGGTCAGATCCGTATCATTCGGAGAAACCTTTTCCCAACTGAAGCGGACCGGATTCAGCATCGATCAATTGCTCGAGATCCCACAACAGAGCAGCGACGAAGGCCCGGACCCTACAATCCTCCTGTTCAGAGCGCGCAAGTAGTCACTTGGCCCTGGACTCCCACCAGGCCATCAAACGCTGCTTGGCTTGATCCTTTCCAATGAGGCCTTCCTCTAACCGTATCTCCATAAGAAAGTCGAGCGCTTCGCCAACCAGTCGAGACGGACGAAGATTCAGCAGTCTCATCACCTCGTCACCATTGAGTTCAGGGCGAATGGCGTCGAGTTCCTCCTTCTGGCGCAGCTGTTCGATCCGAACCTTCAAATCCGCCATCCTTTGCTGAAGGGCTAAGACCTTACTCTGATTTCGAGTGGTGCTGTCGCAAAGCGTCAGCTCATTCAATCGGTCCAGGAGTGGTCCTGCGTCGCGAACGTATCTGCGCACCGCGCTGTCGGTCCACCCAGCCTGGTAGGTGTGGAAACGAAGATGCAGAAAAACAAGCCTGGAAACGTCAGCTATGTCTTGGACCGGGTATTTCAGAACCCGCATCCGCTCCCTTGCCAACTTTGCCCCCACCACGTCGTGATGGTAGAACGTCACTCCTTGCGGAGCTATCTGCTTTGTCTTTGGCTTTCCGATGTCGTGAAAAAGCGCTGCCAGACGCAGAATCCGATCCGGAGAGGTCTTGTCCACCACGGCAATTGTGTGAGCCAGCACGTCTTTGTGCCTGTGTATTGGGTCCTGTTCAAGCGCCAGGGCGGGCAGTTCGGGGATGAACTCCGAAGCAAGTCCGGTCTTCACGAGAAACTCGATCCCAGGGCTGGGTTTTACAGTCGTCAAGAGCTTGTCGAATTCGTCGCGAATTCTCTCGACCGAGACAATCGAAAGGCGCTCGTGCATTGCCACGACAGCGGCGACGAGCTCCGGTGCAGGTTCCAGGTTCATCTTTGCGATGAACCTGGCGGCGCGCAGCATCCTCAACGGATCTTCGGAAAAGGAGATCTCCGGCGACAGAGGCGTTGCCAATCTGTGCTTCGCCAGGTCATCGAGACCTCCAAAAGGATCGACCATCTCCGGCTTCGCGCCATGAAGTGAGAGCGCCATAGCATTGATGGTGAAATCTCTCCGAGACAGATCCTCCTCGATCTCTTGACTGTAGGTAACCCGGGGCTTGCGGGACTCAGAATGGTAGACCTCCGCCCGATGGGTGGTTATCTCGAACTTGTAACCACCCATCTCGACCCCGACCGTCCCAAATCGCTTGCCTTGAAGCCACATGGCATCGGCATGGCCGGCGACAATCTTCTCGATTTCTTCTGGCAATGCGTCAGTGGTGAAATCGAGATCGTAAGCGGGACTCCCCAACTCATTGACAAAGCCCAAAGGCTCACCGGCAGCCTCCGACTCGACGAAAAGGTCTCTGACTGCTCCCCCTACTAGGTAGAGCTTTCTGTCTCTCGCGATGAATAGTTCGGCCAGCGGCCGAGTTATGTCGATTACCTTCTTAAAACGATCTAGTGTCACCTTGATTCCCAGGCTAGCGCAGCAGATCCTGGTTGCCCGTTGCCACATTCTGATATAAGGCGAGAAGAAAAACTCACTCTCTGCTTGGGCGTCCAACGGCCGCCCCTCTCC
>JAJYVK010000207.1 GCA_021792075.1 Actinomycetes bacterium
AAAGCAGATGCAGAAGCCAAAAGATCCTAGATGACCCTGGACTTCTCTTCTTCGAACCCCCTTCCTTAATGTCTCGGCACCCGGTGCGCCCACATATAGCCCAGTGCCGATCGGTTGAACCCAGGTATTGGTTTTGGGCCGCCGGTTTTGGCTTGGATAGATGCTTATTTGGCCGGATGGGAAAGCGGCTGAAAGCGACCCATGAAAATACAGCAAGAGCCGGAGAGAAGGCCATGGTGAAAAGCGTTGTTCACAAACCAACTGAACCCAACGAGCGGGCGGAAGGAGGTGTGTTTCGATGCCAAGACAAGTAATCCAACGTACCAAGCCATTCATGTCTGTGGCCGAGGTGGCGACCGTCCTCTGCATTTCCAAAGCGACGGTGCATCGTTCGCTGAAAAAAGGCGACTTTCCAATCCGCCACTACGTCATAAACGGGGCAACCAGATTCATGAGACGAGATGTTCAGGCACTGCTTTATGGAAATCCGCCAGGACCCGATCAAGCCTTCTAAGTCCAAGACTGAAAAGGATGATTCATTTGACGACTCTCACTCGTAAAGCTGTCTGCCGACCTCGGAAGCGATCTTTACATCCTCTTCGGTTATGGGGTCGGTGTAGTGCCTCGCCATATGAGATGTCGACCATCCCAAGCGGGCCTGCTTTTGTCGCTCAGAAGACAAGGGATCGATCAGCGTTGCCTGGAAATGCCGAAGGGAGTGCAGATGGATATCCGAGCTTACTCCAGAGGCCTTTACCATCTTCTTGAAGGCGTGGGAGATGCTGTCTGGATGGGGCGGAACAGATCCATCAGGAGAATAGCTGAATACAAAGCCCTCATCAACAAGTGAAAACCCCATGCTTTGAGCAAGTGCTTCCTGCTCAGCTCTGAGCTCTTCGAGCGAGCGAAGCGTCCATTGATCGAGCGCCACGACTCTTTTTGAGGCTTTGGTCTTGGGAGACTTGATCACGATCGAACCCATGGCCGTAATGGCTGCTTCGTCTATCACAACTCTCGATTGGGAGAACAAAACGTCGGACCACCGCAGCGCTGCCGCCTCTCCCCTTCTCATTCCAGTTGCGGCTATCACCTTTATGATTGTCGCCATTCGTACATCGCCGCTCTCCTCCGCTTCTTGAATGATCGCTTTCACCTCTGCGATCGACGGCGCGCGAACGGGTTCTGATCTTACGGCATTTTTTGGAAGGTCAGCCAATGCGACCGGGTTGGGAATTATCCCCCCAGACCATTTCCCTGCGAGAACCGCAGCCCTGTGAAGGATGCCGCGGACATTTCTAATGCCCGATATTCCTAAGCCCCCT
Organism: Actinomycetes bacterium; assembly: GCA_021792075.1. Lineage (GTDB taxonomy): Bacteria > Actinomycetota > Acidimicrobiia > Acidimicrobiales > Acidimicrobiaceae > SCQM01. Next base: position 1,323 of record JAJYVK010000207.1, read on the forward strand.
TTTGCCAGCTCTCGGAAATACCTCTCCACCTCGAAGACGCCGATTGCGCTGATGGACTTCTTGCCGATGCTTCCCTCAATGTTTCGCCGGTAGAAACCCTCGTAATCCCGTATTGTCTTAGGGGAGAGATCTTCCCATCCGTTCTCTTTCCAGGCCAAGATCGCGTCATTGAACGTTGTCTTGGGACCCCACCGAATCTGTTCACCTGGCTCACCCAACTTGACTTCGGGCTCTGGACTCTCTGGCCCTGACTCGAGTTCGAAAGAGAGTCTCGCAAGTTCCTTTTCGGCGTCGCGCTTTCCACCAACGAAAGTCGCATACTTGTGAATTACTTTCCCGTTCTCATCCCTGCCGAGATATAGACGAAGTTCCCAGACGTTGGGTTTTTTTCTCAAGCGGATTGAACCCACTTCAATAACCTCACTCAAATGTTGGGTTGAATGTTGGGTTAAGTGTAATCCAAGGGAGTTTCAAAAACAAACATATGCTCTGAACTGGTGGGCGCTACAGGACTCGAACCTGTGACCTGCTGGTTGTAAGCCAGCTGCTCTAACCAACTGAGCTAAGCGCCCTAAGCAGAAAAGACTAGCAAATTGCTGGTAACCTTCGGCAGTTAATACAGCTTACCGAACGCCTTGCTGCGCAGCTCCTCGGCCAATTCCAATGTCCCGCCTGCAACGATCTTCTTTCGTGCTTCCAGATCAGCAGCCTGGTACCTGCTTCCGTCCTGACACATGACCGTCGCTCCTGATTCAAGACAGATGAGAACGCCACCCAAAATGTCCCAGCTCGCCAGCGCTGCCTTGGAAAGATCAGCGTAGCCATCCAAGGATCCCTCCGCCACCATGCACAACTCAAGCGCCGCCGAACCAAACGACCTACACTGAGCCCATCCTAGGTGCTTGTCGGAGTAGCCGTTTAGACCTATCACAGCCCTTGATACCTCCGTGGCGCTTGAGGGGGATATTGGTAGTCCATTCTTGGTGCTGCCCCCACCCTTCTCAGCAAAGTAGGTGTCTCCCGAAACAAGGTTCCTAACTAATGCCACGATTGGCTTGCCATCGGCTACTGCGCACAGAGACACAGCGTAAAAAGGGATTCCTTTGGAAGCATTTGTCGATCCATCCACAGGGTCAATTACCGCAATCACACCTGCAAAGGGCCCTGCGGAGGTAGCCGTCGTAAAGCCTGATTCCTCCGAGAACACAGTGAACCCATATCCGGTGAGAACCTCAATCCCCACCTTGTCCGCATCTATGTCACCCTGATGCTGTCCCTTGTGGCCGCCCCGGCTAGCCCAAGAAAGCCCACTCGAGACCTTCTCGCCAATGGCATCGGCCGTCTCCTTGAAAGCCTGAAATATTGTCAAAGTGTCATAGGACATATATAAAAGCTAGTACCTGGACTCCACAGTGCTCGATAGATCGGTCACGAGACGAGTCAAACACGACAAGGTGCTCGTCCCGTTCTGGCGCGAATAGTAATCGTAGTAGGCATACTTTGCCTCCCGATAGTAAGGATGGCTCGGCAATACCGCTCTCAGGATCCGTGCAGCCAGACAGACAAGCCTAGTTGAAACAAATGAGCCAAGTTCGTCCCGCTCGAAACCGTACAGTTCAAGCGCATAAGAGGGCATGATAGCCATCGACGCATTCCAAGCAAGGCCCCATGCCGGACGAAAATGCCGAGGCAGATTCATGCGCCTAATCGTCTCAGCCGCCAGCTGGGCCTCAGCTGTCAAGAGAAGCCCCGATTGCGAGCTCATCCATCTGGAGAGGGACGCCGCAGTCCTGGGTATCTCAGTGGCATCCGCTCCAATCAACTCCGCCAGTACCGCCATCTCATCCACATATCGGTCCTGATCGCGACGCGAGAGGCCTCCCGCAATGTTCACATACGCCACCAAGAGCGAGTCCACGAGACAGTTGTGGACATACGCCAAAAGATACGGGTCGTTGGCATCGAAAGGCTGTCCGGTGTATGGATCCACTCCCACGATAGATTCGTGCACGCTGCGCACCTTGGAGATTGCCCCTTCGGCCTCAGATCGAGAACGATAGGTCACCACCATTACAAAGTCACTTGTGGTTTGAAATCTACGCCATGCATCTTCACTGAAACGGGAGAACTGAGCTACTCCGGCCATGGCCCTTGGTTCAAGTGCCTGTAGCAAGAGAGCCCTTATTGCGCCCACCCACCCTGAAGGATGCGCATGAATTCTCCACGCTACGGATTTCGGACCAAAAAGTCCGAAATCCTCTAGTTCGTCGCTCATACCCACTTAGTCTATTTCGACACGAATCGACATATCGGTTGCAAAAGAGTAGTTCCACTGGCCGTATTTATCTCTTTCTACCAGTACACAACCCGCATTTGACGCTAGACTTAATTCTCATATGGCAGCGGTGGATATTTCTGGGTTTGTGACTGAGCTTAAAGATCACGCTATGGAACATGGGTTTCACGTCCACGATGAGCGCCATTTCATAGAGACCTATTCGATGAGACAAGCTTGGGAAATCGACCTCCATCCCGAGGACGCTTGTGGTGAACCTCTTGACTTCCATCTCAATCTCGATGTCGAGCCAAGGATTCTTCTTGCATTCGAAGATGAAGCCGCGCTTCTCGGTGACGATGAAGTTCCCGAGGATACATATCACATGCTTCTTTCGATGACGTGGGATCTGCCGCCGCTAGACAAAGATACTGACCTCTTGCGGCTCGCCATCGAACTGTCCGCCATTGGTGGACTGGACCTTCCGTTGGAAGTCGGCACGATCGAGACTACTTATTCTCCGACCGATGCGCCGGTACGGAAAGTGACAGTCGTTGGACGCGCCAGCATTTCTCTCGCGAAGATTTATGCAGGAGAAGACACTATATGTCCAACACTCGAAAAGTGTTTGCAGATCTCAAAGTTTCTGTTGGCAAAGACCGTCAAATGGACAGGCGAATAATAAAGCGACCTCGTACTCTCTTTAGAGCTACTCTCATTGCCACAACCTTTGCATTGAGCGGAACGATCCTTGCGGCATGCGGTGCTTCCTCAAATGCAAATGCGAGAGAAGCTTGCGGATATGTCCAGCAATCAATCTCCCAGTTCAATCTTGCACAAGGCCAGCCAAGCCCGGCCACGGCGGCCGAATACAAAAAGAATGCACTGAACCTGTTGGGCTCGGCA
>JAJYVK010000208.1 GCA_021792075.1 Actinomycetes bacterium
TGAACATATGTTCGATTAGTCTACTATCGGTCATTAGACAGGTCAAGAGAAGTCTAGTTCAAAAAGGCTGCCCAGGCACGTATGTCATGGATCGCTTGGTCATCTCGGGCTACCTTGGGCTACCTTGGGCACAAGGTTCCAGAGTCATTGTCCCGACCGGCTCAGCGCTTGGATAACGCAGCCTGTGAGAGATGGACCCTGGCTCTGGGGCACGAGCAGGCTGAGCAGAGACTACACGTAGACCCTAGATCACATCCAGTCGACGATAGGCTCCTACAACGGAGATCGTCCACAGTTGACCTGGGTCTCGTCAGACTCTTTGATACTTGTCGACCCAATGCTTCGTTTTGCGAGCATCAGCTGATCCATCAACGTGAGCATAAATTGTGAGGCTGCCTCATCTTCTCAGGTCTATGCTAGAAAGTCTCCTGGCAGTTGCCCATTATTATGTTTGGTCACCGTCGTGTTATGGCGGCAAACCAGACCGTCAGTGGCACCCGAGTCCGGTCGAAGATCGTGGTAGCGGCTACCGAGGTGTGCTGCCTAGACCAGCGCACATGATCCGGTCATCGCTCAACCACCACCCCCAGGACTGCAGCACTGTAGGCGGACGAACACTTGAGGCCAGCGCGGTCAATGGAGGTTATCCAGACAAGTGACATCAGCGCCGAGCCAGCTCTGAAGCTCACCGAGAGCCCTCGGGCAGTGCACGCCGCCCCCGGGGCTGTTCCATCTCCGAAGACCACTCCCGCTAGATTGAGATGCCGCCCATCCCATATGGAGAGGCATGATCATGTTTGGGTCAACTGTGACGTGCCTGTAAATTCGTCGTTGGACCTCGATGCCTATGCCCACGCGGGGCAGGTTTCAGTTCCCGCTCAGCTGTGGTGCACAAAGCTGTTCTGTTATTACGGGGAGCTGAGCTTTGCGCCGCATATGAAGAGGCATTTTCGGAGTGGGAAGAATTCGGACTTGAGAGACAGGGAAGTGGCTGTTGCTGATGGCATTGACCCGATGCAACGCGGTGAGATCTGGTTGGTCGACCTTGAGCCAGCGAGGGATTTCGAGGCCAACAAACTTCATCCACCCATCGTTGCTAGCAACGATGTGGCTAACGCCACAGCATCGCGACTCGGGCAGGAGTTGTAACGGTAGTGCCGGTTACGATCAACGTTAGCAAGAACCATCCCTTTCAAGTTCTTTTACGTGCGGGCGAGACGGGTCTGCGGGAGGACTCGAAAGCGCAGGCTGAGCAGATTCGTTCCGTAGCTGCTCAACGTCTTGGCGCGAGGATCGGTGCGGTTCCAGTTGCAGTAGTGAATGACCTCGATAATGCCTTGCGACCGCACTTGGCCTTGCAGTGAGTGGAAGAGGCTACCACGTTTCGCACCGGAGCAAGTAAACCCCTCGTGATGTCTGTCGTCTCTTTATAACCCCGAGTAAATTTTCAATATCGCGTACCCACACGAGATCAGCACGAGCTTTGTTCGGTATCGGAACAAATCCGTGCAGAGTCCCTATTCTTATGTGGTGCTGGGCCTTGCTTGCCAGTTCGGCCACTCGTATCTGGCCGATTTCGAGCTCTGTGACCGCTGAACGAGCGTATTCGTAGAAGACCTTCCCGTATTCGTTCAGCTCGAGCCTTCTTCCGACCCTGGAGAAAAAGGGAACACCTACCTCGCGCTCGAGCCGGGAGATCGCTTGGGCAGCGTCGGCTGCGCGATGTCAATTTCATAAGCTAGCCAAGTCTCATCGTGGGTCCCGGCAAGTTTGATGATGACCAAGACAGCCCTGGTCTTTCATGGCAGAAACTATGCAGTTATTGCATCAAGTCTGCCTAAAATATCATTGGATTTCATAAGTAGAAAAGATTATCGTGCATAAAACGTTGACTTTGAGGCTTGTAAATGGGGTATCGCCAGTCATCGGAGCACAGGAGGGGGCTTTCTGTTTAGTCGAGGAAATCTTGCGTTCATCACTGCGGCATCTGACGCCTCGGTTTAGATCTTGCACATAGCAAGGCCGGATCGGGATCTGCGTGCGGCGTCGATCGCAGAGCCGGAGCGGGTGATGGGTCTTTACTTGGCTGACAAATAGGCGTAAGCAGGGCTGTCAAGGCACTCGATGTTTTGGCCCATCGACAGCCGTTTCCACAGGTTTTGAGTTTCAAATGGTTGTTCATATAGAGAGGGGGGAGTCCGCGCAATGAATTTTGACCAGGAGGCGGATACGCCGGAACAGGCAAGATTTCGCCAAGAGGTGCGTGAATGGTTTGAAGGGGCCATGGCTGGACGCGGGGATCTCAGGTGGTCCACCCAGTGGTCTACCAGGGGGAACGAGGTCGAGTACGAATTCAGGCGAGACCTTGCCACAAAGTTGGGGGAGAAGGGTTGGCTGTTCCCGACCGTTGCCCCTGAGTATGGAGGCGGCGGGCTCACCGTGGATCATCAGTTCGTTCTCGAAGGGGAGATCGCAAGGTACGGGCTGGCTCTGTCTCAGGTCTTTTACACCCTGGCCCGCATCGTGGTTCCTGTCGTGAACCAGTGGGGAACCGAGGAGCAGAAAAAGCGCATGCTGCCCCCGATGTGCAAAGGCGAGGTGATCTGCTGGCAGGTCATGACGGAGCCTCAAGGAGGATCCGATCTAGCCACCCTGACTACAGTTGCCAAAAGGGTGGGAGACGAGTACGTGATCAATGGCCAAAAGGTGATGGTCGGCTCGACCCATTATCCCGATTACCTCTGGACGATCGTGAACACCAATCCAGGCGGAGAGCGGCACGAGAATGTCAGCTGGATATATGTGAACGCCCGCACGCCGGGAATCACCATCCAGCCGCTTCCGATGGTCATGGGGATGAAGAACATCGTCTTCTTCGACGACGTTCACGTTCCTGTCGACGATCTGGTGGGGGGAGAGAACAACGGCTGGCGTGTTAGCACAACGCATTTGGAGCTGGAGCACGATGGGGCGGGAAGCGTCAGCGGGGATCCTGCCGTGGACCGCTTGATCGAGTACTGCACAGCCCATAGCGACAGCATGGGGAGGCTAATAGACCAGCCAGAGGTGCGCAAGACGCTTGCAGATGCGATTATCGACGGCCATGTCCTGAAAATGATGCAGACAAGAAACCTTTGGTTCCGACTCCAGCGAGATCCAGTTCCCTACGGAGGTGTGCAGGCAAGGTACCTTAGGCGGATGATCGGGCTTTCCAACTCCCAGAGGTTCCAGGAGATCCTTGGCTATTCGGGGCTTCTGAAAGACCTAAGTGTCGATGAAGCAACTGACTTTGACTACATCAGCCGTCGCGGCCCAGCCACCCTGCATGGTGGAGGCACTCTTGACACCGATCGGCTCCAGTTCGCCAGGAGGCTCGGCCTGGGAAGGCGCCAGCGGGAGTCTGCGCCGGTGACCATCTGAGCCAATGATGGGTGATTCTTTCAAGGCGGCTTTCTAGCTAGATCGAAATTGGAGAAGAAGAAGATGGATCTCAGGTTCTCACAAGAGCAGTTGATGTTACAAGATGTGGTGGCTAAGTTCGTGCAGCAGAAGGCGCCGGAGACCGAGGTGCCACGGTGGTTCCAATCGAACGAGACGTTTCGGCCCGAGCTTTTCAGCCAAGCTGCCCAAGCCGGATGGATCGGAATGTGCGCTTCGGAGTCGCTCGGTGGTGGCGGCTCTGCCACCATGGATGCCGGAATCGTCTTTGAGCAGCTCGGCCGCTCGCCGGTTCCGGGGCCACTTTTCACTACGGCAATTCTCGCCCCTCGTTTGATCGAAGTGCTTGCAAGCAAAGAGCAGCAGGAGCGCTTCATCCCTGCCACCTGCAGAGGGGAGATCATATGGACGGTCGGTTTCAGCGACGCTCCTCGCCGCTTCAGCGAGAGCGATGTGAGCTTGGCGGCCGCCGATAACGGATCAAAGGTGGTGCTCAGCGGGAAAAAGCCCTTCGTTCACGACGCGTCATCAGCAGACCGGCTGCTCTGTGCGGCAAAGTCGGCGCAAGGCACCATCTTTTTGGCGGTGGACCTGCATTCCCCGGGAGTTCGGATCGTCCCCAAAGAGGGCTTTTTGAGTTCTCTTTACGATGTGGAGTTCGACAATGTCGAGGTTGGCGAAGACGACGTCATTTCGCGCTCACCGAGCTGCTGGGATGATGCAGAGACCGCTCTAGAGGTGACGCTGCCGATTCTCTCCGCATACAAGGCCGGCGCTTGCCAGAGGGTCTTTGAGATGACCGTCGACTACACCAGTGAGAGGGTTGTCTTCGGCCAGCCGATCGGCCGCTTCCAGCGTGTACAGGATCACGTGGTCGAGCTGACGAATCATATGGACGCGGCAAGGTGGCTGACCTATGAGGCCCTTTGGAGGGTGGATGCCAAAAGGGAGTACAAGCCGGCGGTGCACGAGGCGAAGGCCGTGGCGAGCGACGCTTACTACCAGGTCTGCAACTATGCCAACATGGTCTTTGCCGGGCCGGGGACGTCATTGG
>JAJYVK010000209.1 GCA_021792075.1 Actinomycetes bacterium
CCCGGCAATCATACTCCCAGGGAGGAGGATCCCATGAGCTGGACAGTTACCCATACCCATCCAATCGACTTACAGACCGACACCATGATTCGTCTGGACAATCTCGACGTGATGATCACGATCCTGCGGGCAGGGATTGAGGGGGACGGAGACAGCGTTCCCACGGCCATGACGATCAAGAACTATCTGTTCCATTTGGGCCAAGAAGTGGACCTGATCCGGCAAAACCTTGAGAAAATTACTTTTCAGGAAATTCCTCCGGTCTCACCGAAAGGGAAGGTGGCATGAAATTAAGAAAGTGCTTTCCTTAGCCTGGAACCTGCCATAACCTGATATTTTGGAGGGACTGATGGAAATGGGAGAGAATTATCCTGTTCAATCCGATAAAATGCCCCCTGACATTACCGATTGGTTACGCCGGCTTGAAACTCTACTTGAAAACTTAATTTCCTCTCCACCGATTCGGTTCGATGAACGATGTCGACAACTCCTTCCGGAAGAACAAGGCATCTACCGAATTTTTGATCCAAGGAAACCCAATGAGACCATTCGTGCAGGTCGAACAAAAACAGCGGCCGGTGGGTTGCGTCAGCGCGTATATCAGAACCATCTCATGGGAAATCAGGCTGGTAATCTACGTGCGCAACTCGTCAAAGATGGAATTTGTTCAAATATCGAGGAAGCAAAAAATCTTATTCGGAACGATTTCGTGGTACAAATATTACTTTTGCCAGACGACAAAGAGCGTGCGCTGATTGAGCATTTCATGCTAGCAGTACTTCGACCTCGATATAGTGATTAAACCTGGCTCAAAGAGAGCTGATCATCTCGTTTTTATCATCAATCAATCCTTCTTCTTTCATGTGGTTCAGTAAGGATTCATTATTGTGTTTCAACAACCAATCTCGACAGAGAAGTACGACTTCAAATTGTCTCTCCAAATATTTTTTTGTGACTCTTTTACGAAAATGTTCTCTCGTGTAACTCCCGGGATGGGCTAGGTTTCGGACCATGCGAACGACTTCGGCATAGTCGCCAATTAGAGCTTTTCGGGTGTTTCCTCCATCGTCAAGATTCAAGGAAGAAGGTAACCAGTTTGCACCTTTCGCTACAGACAAAAGATCTGTGAAGTCCCACCTGAGAAGACTTTTCTGCTTATTAATGTTATTGGGTGCTCTACTAGTCTGCTCTGCTTCCTCTGGAAAACAATTAACCATTAATATCAGCATGGTTTCAAGCCAGGATCCCAACATAATGCATCCCGCCAAATAGGCCTCCGATTTTTCGCAGCGAATGGCTTCTTTCCAATAGAAGTTTTGGAGTCGATAAAGTTCCTTTTCTTCTTCTTTAGTCAAAGCCATAATGGACATTAGCGTTCCCTGGGCGGATATTTTTCCTAAAGTCTTTTTCAGTTTTCCTTGGATTCATTCACCATTGTATTAATTTCTGACTTGCTTGAGTACCAATTAATCTTCTTGAGATCCCCTATCAAATTTCCTTCCAATTCCTTCGACCACTTTGGGTCAACCATTCCCACCGTATACTTCCTGAAGAATTTTTGGAGTTGGTTATAACTCCTGTTGATCCTCACGATTTCTGATTGAGATGAGTTCCTCCACTTGTTCGAGGAATGCTGCGAGTTGCCCCTTGTTGTGGTGTCTCTGTGAGAGCCAGTCGTCCATAGGCCTCACCATCGCAAGCTCGCGGGCATTCTGCGATAGAGACTCCAATTCGCGGTCGGTTACCCTGAGCTTACCTAGATAGTATTGCCCCCATCGAATAAAGGTTAGGATCCACATTGAGACCGCCAGAGCGTTGTCCCACCGGGTCCAGTCCGAAGTGCTGGCTAAAGGCTGTTGTATGATCCGTTTCTGCTTCTGTAGGATCGTCTGAATCAACTTCAGACTAGTTTGCTGTCGCTCGTGACTACTATAGGCAAAGAGAAACGCGGTGATGTTGGTCGTCTGACCCTCATGGGCAAGGTGGAACTGACTTGGCTTTTGCTTTAGTTCCGGTTCCAGTAAAGCAGCCAGCTCCTGAACCCAGATTTCGCAAGCATCGTCGATGTTGGCGCGGTTATTCTGCAGCAATGGATGGACAACATCCTGAAACAGCCATGGCTCTGTCCAGGCTAATTGGCACATATGCCCGCGCATAGAGTCGACCAAGCTCTTCAGATCTTCCGCAGAGATCGTTGCCGGGAGTGCTTCATGCAGCGCCTCTACCAAGCCTTTGTAGATTCCGGCTTTCTCAGGAATCCCTGCCATATGATGAACCATCCAGCCCAGCGCACGCACCCGTTCCGGGTAGGTAAAGGTGGACATCAACCTTAGTACTGTGGTGAGTCCTCCCGGCTTTTCCAGCTGCATCTCAATCGCATTTAGTCCCATCCATTGCAGCAGACCATTGCTGCTAGAAATGAGCCGGTCCCTCTGCTCCTTGCTGATGCTGAACTGTACCGATAGCGAAACTTCGCTGACGATTTGGCTCAACAGAGACAAACGCACCGCGTCCGAGTTTTGGGGCTCCATTGGCACTTCAGCCACCTGGGTTTCGACGATCGCCAGGAGAGTATCTGGGACATACTTCCACAGAAGTTTTATGGTGAAGTACTCCGCCCATGTTAGGGCTGCGTATTTTGTCGGAGAGGACAAGGAGTGAAGGTGGTAGGGTCTATGCAGTAGGGTTTCGAGCGATTCTCTAAAAAGATGTGGGTCCATCAAGGCCAATTCTTTGCCAAAATAGTCATTCGCTCGGTTGAATGAAGCCTTAAGGAACTGCACGAGGAATTCCAGAAACCCTTTCGCGGATGCAAGCCTGCTAAAGTCGGTATCCTCGGTCCATGAGTGCGCGAGAAGCTCACCAATTATCTCCCAGGTCGACGCGAAGTCTGAGAAGTTTTCCTCCTGCTGGGCCAGGAAATTGCGAAGACCTGCCTTCTTTGGCATTAAGAGTGAGTCATTTTCAAGTAGGTTCAACGCCACCATTTGCTCCTTCAACCGATCACCACTCAAGCCTCTTAGCGAAGGATTGCCGATCCATACACTCAACACGTCCCCTGCCTGAGCCTTTTCGAAAATACGTAGTGGCTCGTATCGTCGAGGCACCGTCGGAGCTTTCGTAGAGTCAAAAAGAAGCCTCATGGAGGGGTTCTCGGTCTCACTGTCCGGTGTCGCGGCGTGACCCGCTTCTTTGATTAGCTCTGACTTGTAATGCTCAACATCGAGCAGAGTATCCGCAGGGATCGGGGTAGCCAGCAAGGGATATTTTTCAGCGGCTACCTGCAACGAGTTTGACAGATTGAAACCTTCGACAGGCAGCCCGTCCGATCCAATAATCAGGATGTAACGATCATGCAGACGACCTTTCTTCAGACCTAAGAGGCGCAGCCTGATGTGTTTCGATCGGTGACTGTTTTGTTCGCAATTTGCCACTAGGTTATTAATCCTGTCTGGGGTTGGCTTGTTGGGGTCGCCTAGGGATGTGAAGATAATGTAGTTGGCATTCTGTGCCGCATAGAGCAACACTAGACCCAAGCCAGCTTCATCAAAATACGGATCAAAAATAACCACTTGGTGATGCTGATATTTTTCTAGAAGCGCCTTGAACCACTCCACGAATTGAAGTCGTCCCTCGCCGTCGCCCTGGCTCCAACGCTGAAAGAACCGTCCCTCCGACTTTGGAGGATGGAGTCGCTCAAAAAGGGATTTGAGATCATGATTGGCTGGAACCCAAGGGTCCGCCTCACGCCCGCCAATGCGGTTGGTGAATTCTAAATTGCTGCGATTGATCGTCAGGGCTGCCTTCACTCGTGCCGACATGGATGATCTATGAGTAGTTTTTTCCAGCCAGTCAAACTTGACCGGGCTGGTCCCGTGCCCAGCCACATGGGTCTGAAAATGAATCTCCCGAATGTACCCGACCCGCCACCGGCAACACAGGGTGCCTTCTCGGAAATGGTCACCATAGAAGCCAAAGATCTCCAGTTCGGTGCGGTCTGTTCTGGCGCGAAGTTGCTCGTTCAGGTCGAACTTGCATTCGAACATGCCTTCTGTATTGCGTTCTGCTATGGCGACGCCCGAGTAGGCGATTTGGCCGTCGTTCGCAATGCTCAGGTGGAATTGGAAACCGCTGAAGTGTGGTAACTGCATCGGATTGAACTGGGCGACCAGGGTGCGGGGGGGATTGGTCCAGTTTACGCTCAGCAAGGGGCGCTCCAGATCGTCCAGCGAAGGAAAGACCAGCAACTCGAGGTCGCCGAACCGAGCGTTATCGGTGCCACCGAAGTCCAGGCCTGTATCTTCGTTGAGGCGCTTGACCACAAGTGCGGTCAATTTGGTATCGTAGCCCTCACTTAGACGGAACAAATCCCCCTTGTTAGTCTGTGTGATTGAAGCGCTAAAGGCCCCTGCGGTGCCATGTGGACTGGAGGTCGAACTCAGGTCAAACGCGTCACGGTTAAGTAAGTAAACGACGGGGC